>JAKUPQ010000007.1 GCA_022450665.1 Alphaproteobacteria bacterium
GATGATATTGCCGATTCTTCCGAATTACCTGCCAGTGAAAAAATCGCATTTCTCAGCCATTTGCAACAAAGCTTGCGCGATGGCAACCCTGATGTAGCCCCCTCTTGGGCGCAGGCATACATCCAAGACACCTGCGACCATATCAGCAATGCTGATCATGGAATTGCATTGTTAAGCGCATTTTTGCAAGATGCCAGCAAGAACCGTTACCTAACCATGCAGGAGCTTTTAGATTACTGTTGCTATTCTGCCGCGCCAGTGGGGAGGGTAGTGTTGGAGTGCAGTCATGAAACACAGGCAAATCTGGAGGCTGCCGATGCATTATGCACCGTATTACAACTCATTAATCATTTGCAAGATTGTAAAGAAGATTATCAAACCCTCAATCGCATTTATCTTCCAAAAAACTGGATGCAGCTATATGGTGTATCAGAACAGGATTTAGATGCAGAACATGCCAGCCCCGCCATGCGTAAATTATTTGACCGCTATTTACAACAATGCCGCGAGTTGATGCTTGTTGCTGCGCCGTTGCCAGCAAGCATTCACAGCAAACGCTTAAGATTAGAGTTACTATTGATTACAAACCTTGCCAATGCATTAATTCAACGGCTATCACAGCAAGATCCACTGCAAGCGGCGGTTAAAGTCCCGCGTCATCACTGGCCGCTATATATGTTGCGGAGTCTGAAACAGTTATGAATGCATCTGCTACTCACGAAATTGCCGCTAAGGGCAGTTCTTTTCACAAAGCCATGCTGCTTATGCCCAAAACAAAGCGCAAAGCCATGCTCATACTATATGCCGTATGTCGCGCACTGGACGATGCCGTTGACGATGCCCCCATTGCCGCAGATGCCATTCATGCACTTGCGCTATGGGAAAAGGATATGGAGGCTATTTTTATCGGAAACGTGCCCCATCACGCACTGGCACAGGATTTTGCAGAAATATACCGCCATTACCAATTACAACCAGATGATATGCGCGCTATGCTGGCGGCGCTATCTATGGATGCACAACAACGCATGTGCCACCCTTCTATGGCAGAGCTGGAACAATATTGCTATGGTGTGGCGGGAGCCGTCGGCCTCATGTCGATGCAAATATTCGGTTGCAATCATCCCGATGCCCGTCTCTTTGCCGTGGCGTTAGGCCACGCCTTACAACTCACTAATATCTTACGCGATGTACGCATTGACGCCACCATGGGACGCATCTATTTGCCGCATGAATTTCTTGCCTCTACCATTACTACACAGAAAATTTTGCTAGATCCTACGGTGACGCATTCAGCCTGTGCAAAACTAGGCGCACTTGCCCACGCCCGATTTATGGAGGCAGAAGCGCTGGCTAACCACTTGCCTACCCGCACTATAGCACCTGCTTTGGCCATGCGAGATGTTTATGCGCTTTATTGGTGCAAGCTTGCGGCGCAAGACTGGCGAGCGCCACTCAGCGGAAAAATTACGTTGAACGCCACAGAAAAAGCCAAACTAGCCACACGGGCAAGCGGCTATATGTTAGGAAAATATCAACCCGTGATTCTTAACGAAAATTTTGTCGTATCAGCGCAATAATATAAGCAAGATTCTCTACTTCGCGCCCTTCCGACTTGATGAAAATACGCTCCACCACACGATTGGCGAAATTAATATTGCCGGGGCGTAATTCATTATGCAACGACATTTCATGCATCACATCCAGCACCAGCTTGCATGGTTCAAACATGCTTTCGGGTAATCCTGCCTTTTTGTAAAGCGATTTAAATCCAAGCGCGCCTTTATCGTTAATAAGCCGCCGCGCATTTACCGTAGGAATACCAGCCATCTTGGCTAGGCTTGCTTCAAAAAATGCAAAATTACCACGGCATAGTGCCGTTAATATGATGGAAGGAGACAATCGCCCGCTGCTATGCATTTGATCGACTAATTGCTGAACTTCTTCAGGCGATACCGCAGAATCCAGCAGATTAAGCGTCATGCTTTCACGGGTCTTTTGCGACTCTTCCTGTAATATCTCGGTGGAGCCGCTGTATTTTTGCTTTAACTCTTCAGCGACGCTTTCCGATACAATATTCAACAAATCCTCTACCACCGCTACGGGCAGGTCAGAGCGATGCACAACACTGCCCACAATCCCCAGATGATTGCTGTGGTCATCCATGATTTTGTGAAAACTCTGTTCTGATATATCAGCGCCATCATTCTTTACCAAATGATTCACCACATCAGGATTTTCGGTTTCTACGAGTGCTGCAGACACCGCTTCCGATACTTTAGTACGGTTTGCAATGGCAATATGCTTAGTGATTTCTGCATGGCTTTGCACAATGTCCACCAAATCGTCGTCATCCAGCACTTCCGAACTTTCCAGTACCGGATACGCCACATCTCCTTCATCGCTTGCCAGCGATTTAATGACATCTTTTGGCGCGGTAGGATCGTTTTTCAACCCTTCCGACAATGCTTTACGCACGCGTCTTTCTGTATCACGCAGCAACATACGGAAAATCTGCTCCGCAATGAGCAGTTCACTTTCTTTAAAGCTCCCACTGCTATGCGCAAGCGACATTTTCTTTGCAATTTCAACACGCGCTTCACCATCTGGTTCACTGAGCAGGCGGCGCACATCTTCTTGAGAAAGGTTCATACGTTGGGATTCGTCAGTGGATGCTTGAGAGTTCACTCGCATTTCCTTTGATAATTGCCAGCAATAGTGGCATGTATTCTATCGACAAATCATAACTGTTAGATTTGATATTGTCTATAATCTGCTTACTAAAATCGTGGGGGCGCATTTTACCGTTATGCGTAGCATCCAACGCCATATCCAATAATTTTTTTACCGCTTCATAATATGCTGGCGGCAAAGGCGAGAGGCGATAAAGCGCCATAAAACCATTTGGCCCCGCATCCAGCATTAGCTTGCCCACATTTTCCAGTGGCACGTCAGTAAGTTCCGACATAGCGCATTCAAAAAACCGTAAATCCCCAACACATAGCGAGCGAATAACTATAGACGAGGTAAGCTTGCGCTGGTTGTGCATATGCCTTACCAAGGCTTCAACATTAACACCGCTGTTACGGGTAGCCATACCCAGCGTTGTCATTTCACGTGCATATTCAAGCTTGCCTTCAATCAAATGACGGGAAATCTGATATTCTTTCGCGAGGCGTTTTTTCATTTGCGTAGAAACATTCATAAAGATTTTTTCTATGCATACTACTGGTAATCCACCGCGTTGCATTAGCGCGTCAATCACTGATTCGTGCTTTGCCATGTTTTCTATGGTGTGCAAAAGGCTGGCTTCATTAATTATCGCACCTTTATTTGCAATCAATGTGGTTGCCACAGAGTCACTATGAATCTGCAACAATGCTTCGGACACGGTGGCGCTAACATGATCGCGTTGTGCCACTGCCTCCAGCTTAGCCAATTGACGTGAGCTTTTTATCACCTCAATCAAATCTTCTTCTTCCAAACCATTGGAAAACCGCAACACAGGAACCGATATTTTTTCTATGTCATGAGCAAGCATAATTGCCACCTCATGCGGCAAATCATCGCAAGCTTTCAAATGATTACTGAGCTGCTCGCGCACACGCACTTCTGCATCGCCTGCCAAAAGGCGCAATATGTCCACAGCCATTTCTTTTTCTTTTACGCTCAGGCTGTTTGTTGCATAGTCACTGGCAAGTTTACCTGCCACCTCTACCCGTGATCTGGGAGAGTTTGCATACGCCAGTCGCTGAACATCTGCATAAGAAAGCTGCATTAGTATGTATTCTCCATTACCTTAAATACTCTATATCTAGTTTATACAGTGCAAAAAACCATTCTTCCACTCTATATTTAGTATTTTACCATAGAATTACTAACACTTAGTTAAAATTTTATCTAAATTTAAGACGAATTATTAAATAATTGTAATTAGTAATTTTTTATCGTGCATTCGTGATTGCTATGCAATTCCTTGCAAAAGGCTTAGTTTTTTGCCATAGATAATGCAAAGAAATTTTGCTTCTATAGGAGTAGCGCATGAATAAAGTTTACGCCGATGCCGAAACCGCACTGGATGGCTGCATTAAAGATAATATGACCGTCGTTTCGGGCGGTTTTGGGCTATGCGGCATTCCAGAACATGCGATTTTGGCGCTCAAAAAATCCGGTGTAAAAGACATTACCGTTGTCAGCAACAATTGCGGAATCGATGATTTTGGATTGGGCATTTTGCTTAAACCCCAGCAAATCAAAAAAATGATCTCCTCATATGTAGGCGAAAACAAAACTTTCGAATCGCTGTATCTCAGCGGCGAATTAGAGCTGGAATTTGCCCCGCAAGGCACCTTGGCCGAGCGTATGCGCGCCGGCGGAGCGGGCATTGCCGGCTTTTACACCAAAACCGGCGTTGGAACCATTGTTGCCGAAGGCAAAGAAACCCGGGAATTTGATGGCGAAGAATATATTTTAGAGCGCGGCATTGTTGCCGATCTTGCTATTGTAAAAGCGTGGAAAGGCGATAAAGCCGGAAATCTTATTTTTCGTAAAACTGCCCGCAACTTCAACCCCCTCGCTGCTATGGCTGGCAAAGTCACTATTGCCGAAGTGGAAGAGCTGGTAGAGGTGGGCGAGTTGGACGCCGATGAAATTCATACTCCGGGGATTTTTGTGCAGCGTATTTTTAAAGGCATAAATTTTGAAAAACGTATTGAACGTGTAACCACACGGGAAAAAGAGGAGGCGTAACATGGCCTGGACACGCGAAGAAATGGCGCAACGCGCCGCACAAGAACTTGAAGACGGTTATTATGTTAATCTTGGCATTGGCATTCCAACGCTGGTGGCCAATTATATCCCTGAAGGCATGGACATTACCCTGCACAGCGAAAATGGCATGCTGGGCATGGGGCCTTTTCCGTATAAAGACGAGGTTGACGCCGACCTGATTAATGCAGGCAAGCAAACGATTACCGAACTCGATCGCAGCAGTTATTTTGATTCTGCCACGTCATTCGCCATGATCCGCGGCGGACATATCGACTTAACCATTCTAGGTGCGCTACAAGTTTCGGATAAAGGCGATATTGCTAACTGGATGATTCCTGGCAAAATGGTAAAAGGCATGGGCGGCGCTATGGATTTAGTGGCAGGAGTGCGTCGTATTGTAGCCATCATGGATCACACGGCTAAAGACGGCAGCCCGAAAATCCTCAAAGAATGCGACCTTCCCCTCACGGGCAAAGCCGTTATTGATATGATCATCACCGATTTATGCGTGTTTGAAATTAAAAATAGCCGCATGCACCTTATCGAACTCGCTCCGGGCGTGACACAAGAAGACGTGGCCAACAAAACCACTGGAGAATTTACTGTTGCATTACGCCAAGCCGCGTAATGCAATGGCAAACAAGCCATTAGTAAAATGTAAATTCTGTGGAAATACCGGACGCACTAAGACCGTTTGGCGTGGCAGTAAAACGTTTGAGCGCTTTTTGTGGCTTACATTACTTATACCCGGCCCGTTTTATACTTACTGGCGTTGGCGTGGGCGTAAAGAATTGTGTAACTACTGTGAATCCGATAATTTTGAACCTGTAGCAGATGTAGCGCTCCCCGCCAAAGTAGCCGAAGCGGAAAAAACTCCTGACCTCGGGCATGAAGAGCATCGATTCTAATTTTTTAAGACAAAAAAAGGGGCGTAAAATTGCGCCCCTCTCTCTTTATATATAGGCCAGCGTGAAAAGGCCGCTATAAAATCATGTATCAAGCAACTTCGAAGGTAGCATCTACTTCAACGCCAACACCGAATGGCAGCTCAGAAACCCCCACGGCAAAACGCGCATGATTACCAATTTCTTTGCCAAAAAGCTCAACCATCATGTCCGAAACGCCATTCGCAACTTTAGGCTGATCCGTAAACCCTTCGGTGGAGGCAACAAAGATGCCCATACGCACACATTTTTTCACACGAGAGAAATCACCGCCGCACGCTACTTTAAGATGCGCAAGTATATTCAAACCACATTGGCGGGCAATATCTTGCCCCTGTTCAGTAGAAAAATCGCTTCCAAGCTTGCCCAAACCCATGGGCTTGCCATCTTTCATCGGCAATTGGCCGGATATAAAAATCAAATTACCGCTTTTCGTCCATGGCACATAATTCGCCGCTGGCATTGCCGCTTCGGGAAGTGTCCAACCTTTTTCTGCAAGTTTTGCATCAATAGCATTGCTCATATTAACTCCTAATTTATATAGATGAAATGGGGGTGTAATCAAAGAGGAGCGCAGGCTAGCACATAATTAATCTTTTGTTAACGACTTTTACAGTTTGATGAATACATAAAAAAAGTGCAAAAAAATTACAGACTGTAAAAAAACTGTAACAATTATCTGCCATACTCCGAATTGCAGACAAACTGCATTTTACATTTAATCTTACAATGTTTAAGTAAATTACTGATAAGGACTTAGAAAATGACAAATCTACAAACAATTTCAAATCAACGCGACACCGCATGGTCCGCATTTCTCGCACTGGCTCTTTTCGTAGCCGTAATGATGGTGCCTAACATGGCAATGGCAGCTGGCGGCGCAGCTGGCGGCGGAGAAACACCAATGGAAGGCGTAATGTGCCTCTTGGTTGAATGGATTCTCGGCCCAACAGGTCGCGCACTTGCTACCCTCGCGATCATCTTCATTGGTGTTGGTGCTTTGATGGGTAAAATCTCTTGGGGTATGGCTATCATTGTTGCACTCGGTATCGCTATCGTATTCGGTGCTCCAGTTCTTCTTGGCCTACTTTCTGGTGGTGACGAAGGTTGTGGCGCTGCTGCAGCTGGCTGATCTTACCACAAGATTAGAACAGACTTAAGAAAAATGCTGTCACCTACCAAGGTGGCAGCATTTTCTTTTGTAATTACAAAATTGTTGATGTAGAATGGGTATTGCAGAATTGCTAAAATTGTAAATAAATTTTGTATTTACTGTTTATTAATCAATTCCAGCTAAGCTTACATTAGAGCGTATAACAGGGAGGATAAGCGATGCTTAATAAAATCGCACCACAATCAGCATCCAAGCAATTAATCGATAGCCGCGATCACATGTGTCGTCTATCACTCTCCTTTTTTGTTTTTTCTCTGTTGCTCTTCGTCCCTGATCTGGCCCATGCTGGTGCGCCGGCAGCAGGTTCCGATCCCCTTTCCACTACTATATGCCTCGTCGTTGGCTGGTTCACGAATGAAATAGGTGCTGCTATCGCGACGCTTGGTATTATTGTGCTTGGCATCGGCGCTATGATGGGTAAAGTTTCCTGGCAAATGGCGCTTATCGTGGCTTTTGGTGTTTCTATTATGTTTAGTGGGGCTCGGGTTGTAGAGCTCCTTACCTCTCAAGACGCTTCTTTCTGTACGGGCAATCCTGGCTTTAGTGCAGGCTATATCGAAGATGTGTTGTGTGAAGTGGCAGGCTGGGCAAACACCGCATCAGGGAGAGCCCTTGGCACGCTTGCTATTGTTTTTCTGGGTATTACTACTATGCTAGGTAAAATCTCCATTGGCGCAACGGTGTTGCTGGGCATGGGCATTGCCATGTTGTTTGGCGCAGACTATCTTGGTCAGCTTATGGTCGAAAGCCTTGGTGGCACCTGGATGACTTGTAGCCCAGGATTCCGTATACGTGTAGGTACTTGGGTTCCGGTATAAAATCCAATACTGTATTGTCGCTTAGCAAAAATGTGATATATGTCCGCAATACGCTGATTAACCACATCTAGGAATCCCTTGTCATTATGGAATTAAGCTTTAAAAAAAATAAGGAGTCCGAAGACTTAGTTGCAATGCGCGACATCGCGGACGATGTTATTGAATCCGACTTTATACCCTATGCATGCCATTATGATGCTGATACTATCCTGACGAAAAATGGCGAACTCCTCCAAACATTAAAAATTGTAGGATTTTCTTTCGAGGCCATTGAAAGTGAAGGTGCGGATTTGCGCGAAACGATCCGCCGCGCTATTGGTC
Organism: Alphaproteobacteria bacterium; assembly: GCA_022450665.1. Lineage (GTDB taxonomy): Bacteria > Pseudomonadota > Alphaproteobacteria > Rickettsiales > VGDC01 > JAKUPQ01. Next base: position 8,028 of record JAKUPQ010000007.1, read on the forward strand.
AAGGGCTTGACAGCAATAATTTTGCTGTGTGGTTTCACACAATTCGCCGGCGTAAAAATCTTAATCCTGGGGGTAAATACAAAGAGATTTTTCCGAAATATGTACATGACACGTGGAACAAGCGTCATGACTGGGAACATAAATATATCAATGAGCTATTTATTACGATAGTGCGTGATGGGGAAACCAGTAAACTCAACACTATTCCTCGCTTCACTCGCGCCATCTTTACAGCACGTGATGTGAATGCCCGCGAGAACTATTTATTAGAAATGCACGCTGAGCTGAACATTGCCACCGCTAAAATGTTAGATTACCTTAAGGTGTATGGCGCACATAAGCTCACAACAGAAAAACGTAATGGCAAATATTACTCTGAGCCATTGCGGTTTTTAGGGAAAATTCTCAAACTCACCGAAGAAGACACCCCTTTGCAGGATATGGATTTATCCGATCAACTTGCTACCCATGATGTGACATTCGGTTTTGACGCTATGGAAGTGCGATCCCCAGAGGGAACTCGCCGCTTTGGTGCCATGCTAACAATCAAAGAGTATCGCGAACTTTCTTTGGCTGCTATCGACGAGTTTCTTCAATTGCCGGAAGAATTTATCATCACCCAAAGCATGGATTTTATACATCATACGAAAGCCTATAAAGCTTTTAAATTCCAGCATTATATTGCAGGAATTAGTGATGATGAATATTTATCGCGCATTTCTGGTCTGCAAGATATTATTGATAGCGATCATGGCCAAGCTACGGATTACAGCGAGCAGCAGCTCACCATTTTTCTTGTCGCTGATGATGTGAAGCACCTAAACCGCTACATTGAACGCACCATTGATGCACTCAATTCGTTAGGCATCGTAGCAATGCGGGAAGATTTACAACTTGAAGAATCCTATTGGGCGCAACTCCCCGGAAATTTCCCTTTCTTAAAGCGTTTGAAGCCAATAAACTCCAAGCGTATCGGTGGATTTGCCAATTTATCTAACTATCCCGCCGGCAAAATTGATCATAACCATTGGGGGCCAGCGGTCACAGTTTTTAACACCGCCTCTCAAACGCCATATTTTTTCAATTTTCACATTAACAATGTTGGTCACACTACAATTATCGGTCCATATGGGGCGGGCAAGACCGTATTAATGAATTTCTTGGTGAGTGAGGCCCGTAAGTTTAATAACAAGCTGTTCTTTTTTGATCAGAATCATGGTTCAGAAATCTTCCTGCGCTCACTTTCGGGAAAATACTCTAATTTTGCACCCGGCAAGTCGGATGTTGCAATGAACCCATTTCAATTTCCTGACTCCCCTGCCAACCGCAACTTTTTAATCTTGTGGGCAGAGTCTTTAGTTTGCGGTGCAAGTGGCTTACAACTAAATGATAATCAGGATAAGGCGCTGGAAAATGCAGTGGCGCAAATTTTTAGTCGCTCACAAGAAAAACGTACTTTGCGCGAATTCGCAGAAATACTTAAATCTATCGATCCAATGCTTGGTAAGCGTCTTGCACCTTGGCATAGCGGTGGCTCACACTCCGGCTTATTCGATCATGCGACCGATAACCTAAATTTTTCGGGTTTAGTGCACGGGTTTGAAATGGCTGATCTGGTGAAAGATCGTCACAGTATTGCCCCCACAATGCTGTATTTAATACAGCGCATTATGGCCGAATTAGACGGCACTCCAACCATCATCGTTCTGGATGAGGCATGGGGGTTAATGGATAACTCATTCTTCGCTCCAAGGCTTCATGGCTGGCTCGAGGCTTTAACCCAGCATAACGCAATGGCCATTTTTGCTACTGAAAGTATCGAGGATGTATCGCAAAGCGCACTTAGTAAGGCGGTTTTTGCGGATATGGCCACGCAGATATATTTGCCAAATCCCATGCCTAGCTCGGCGTATCAAACCGTGTTTGGTCTTAATCCTATAGAATTTGGTTTTTTAGAGTTGATGGATTCTGATAAAAGGCACTTCTTGCTCAAAAAAGGAGACGAGGCCATCGTTGCTTCGCTAAGCCTTGAAGGTATGAATAATGTTCTTAATGTGCTGTCTGGCACACCGCAAGGACTAGAGGTTATGCGCAAAGCCATCAAAGAAAAGGGCGCCAACCCTACCGCATGGGTTCCGTGGTTTATGGAAAGGATGAACGAGGTCAATGGCTAGCAATCCTTTGCAAGCACAGGCTACACATCATGCCAAATGTAATGTTACATTGGCACTCATTGCTTTTATTGTTTTTTTTATTGCCGCCTTTTTCGATTCCCCTGCTTTTGCAAGTTATCAGTATGATGACCCTGGTTACGAATATGGCGTAGGTTGGGATGCAGACACGGGCACCGGAAGCGGCGCCGTCACTACCGAAGGCGTTACCGACCTTGAGGTAACCGCCGACTTCGGCTGTAATGCCGACGGCAGCACCAATGGCGTGTTATTCATGAATCCGCAATGTGATGCCAGCCGTGGTGCATTTGGGGTTTTTGCAAATGTTGTATGTCGCGTAGAAAATATTTTTGGCGCCATTCTGGGCTTAGTATATTGCTCTGTTAGTAATGCTATCTTAGATCCGCTGCTTGCATTATTCACTCTGTATGTAACGCTCTATGGTGCATTAGTGATATTGGGCATGGTGCCACATAAATTCTCTGAAGCTATGGTGCGGGTGGCTAAGATTGGCGCGGTAGCCGCCGTCGCGCTTAACGCCGATGTGGCTATTGGTGTAGGCTACACATTCTTTATATCGTTAACTCAGCAGTTTATATCTATTGTATTCGATATTTTCACGCCCGATTATATTGAGGCAAATTCCGCATTGGCCGATATGATCCAAGCTGGCTACCAAGCCAGCCCCACAAACCCCGATGAATCCGCACGGCTGTATATTGGCAATGACTGGATGCAGAATCTAGATTACACCACTCACCGAATTATTGGCTTTTTCATGAATGGCGGCGTGGGCTTTACCACCGTAATGGTAATGCTGTTTTTATTCGCACCGCCATTGTTTTTCCTTATTGTATACTTGATATTTGCCATTTTAAAGGCGTTTGCCACTGCCATTGTAGGCTATCTTAAGGCATAGCTGGGCATTACGTTCTTATTCACACTTGCAACGCTATTTGTCAGCTTTGCCCTCTTCCGTGCAACCTCTGGCTGGTTCGAGGCTTGGCTCAGGCACCTCTTTTGCTATGCTCTGCAAATCATGATCGTATTTATGTATCTTATGATGATGGTTATGCTGGATATTGTTGGTTTCTTTCAGCAAGTTGGCACCATGGTGCGCTCTTATGGAGAAGTGTATTTCTTTGGCTGGCTGATTTTCCCAAAAACCATATTTACGCTATGCCGTCCAGAGCGATCTGGCCCAGAAGGTATGTCTGGGGATCTGCTATATTTTTTAAATACCATAGATGGTACGCCGGGCAATCAGCCGGGTAATCAATATGAAGGCTTTCCGCGCTGTATTGAAGAGTACGACCTTGCGGCGATTTTGCAAGGAACGGCAAGTAAATACCCAGCAAATCTGGATCAAGGTCAAATGGAAATATTGCGCGATGCTATGGATGCCGTAAGCGCGGACCCTACTATATTGCTACCTGGCGAAGATTTCTTACGTGGGCATGAAGCCGTTGCTGCCATCGTGGAAAAAGCTAACAATGATTTGATTTTACCGTTTACCGAGATGATTACTACTACCGATTTAATATTTTTCCTCATGGTGCGCTTTATAGTTTTAATCGCACTTACATTCTTGCTGGAGCAGTTCATGCGCAAAATTCCGCATACTGCAGCCAGACTGGCAGGTGTTAATTATGCAGGACGCTTGGCGGGTGGCGAAGTTGGTCCACAAGACATGCCTGGTGCGCAGAAAGGCGATGCGTTTGACGGCGTAAATGTTGGCCTAGCCAGATTCAGAAAAACAGCGTTTGGCGAAGGGAATTATCCGCGTGGGTTTATTCGCAGCGCCCCCCGCCGCTTTAGAGATGGCGTTGTCGCAGGTGTTACCGGCGGCATGAAACACAACGTAAGCAAGACTATAAGAGACAGTGGCGACTTGGGCATTAACAGAAATATGCGCATGGAAACCAAACGCGATGCAAATTATATGGAACAAGTGCGGATGGGAAATATTCGACCCAATAGTTTAGATGCAAAACAAACCGGAAGAACTACGCGTAAAGGCAGTGACAGGCGCTAAGGTATACAGAATGTCGTATGTTTTAAATAAACTTCGCGTATCCAATTTCTTGTATAAATAGAACAAACCTGTGCAATGGTGTGATTTAAGATTGATATTTGCGGCTATATTAGGTATTTCCTAATAGGTACTGATGTAAACTTTATTAATTATGGCATAAAAATTAGTGGCAACTTCTGATAAATTCTCAAAAGACTCTGGCAGCCAAACAAAGAATTGGTATCGTGACCGCTATGAAGCCGTTATCACCCAACGTAACTTCTTAGGTGTTATTGCTATCTCCAGCTTGTTTTTGGCTTTGATTGCAGGCTTTATTATTCTTTACATGTTGCCGCAAAAAACTGTTATGCCGTTTCTTATCCAAGTGGATGAAAAATCGGGCTACACTACTATTATTGAGCAAGATAGCTTAGAGAGCATCTCTGCCGACGAGTCTTTACGCCGTTATTTTGTTATCAAATTCATTGCCGCACGTGAAAGCTACGATGCTACCGATCTTAAAGAAAGCAGCGATATAGTGCGTCTGCTGGCAGAGCGGAGTATTTTCCGCCGCTATTGGAACGAAAATATCAACCCATCCAATAAAGAAAGCCTCTACTCTTCTTTAGGCGCTGACTGGGTGCGGCAAGTGGAGATAAAATCTGTGCAGTTTTTGGATGCAAATCGTGCACAAATACGATTATCTACAATTACACAGAACAAAAAGTCATCTAAAGAGCCGATTATAGAGCACTATATAGCTTTGATAAAATTCCAGTTCACAAATTTAGAATTGAAATTTAATGAGATGGCAGTCAACCCACTTGGCTTTCAGGTGTTAGAATATCGCTTAGATAAGGATTCATTCCTCTAATCTCAGGTCACTGTGGGTTACAAAGGAATATGGCTATGTAATTGATTTCATTTCTTGCGGATGTGTTAACGCAATACTTGCAAACTGCCCTAGGATGGAATATGGATAAAAGACTGACTTTTAGAACGTTAAACTCGAGTAATCATAAATAGGTGCGTGATGAAGTTTCTCCCCGCTATGCTAGCCGGCGCAATAATTACCAGCACAGGGTTTTCTCCTGCTATTGCTGCTGATATCTCTCAACCGGTAGTTTCAGACAGCCGCGTCAAAACTTTTGTGTATAATGAAAACGAGGTATACACAATTTTAACGCAGTACGGCTATCAAACGAATATCGAGTTCGGCCGCGGGGAAGAAGTGCAAACCATCTCTGTCGGAGACCGCGTTTCCTGGCAGATCATTCCAGCGGGGCGGCGTTTATTTATCCAGACATTGAATGATGAAGCACAAACCAACCTTACTGTAGTTACCGACCGTCGGTCTTATCAGTTTGATCTGGTTTCTACCGCACATCGTAAAGGCAATGAAGACCGCTTGGTTTATGTAGCACGCTTCTATTATCCCGATGAGGACTGGGATCAGCCTGAATCTGTACAGGCAGCGCCAGATCTTATTCAGCCTGTTTCAGAAACGCAGTATAATTTCAATTATACTTACGCAGGATTAGATATGGTGGCGCCCGTAAAGATTTTCGATGACGGTGCATCTACTTACTTTCAATTCCCCGCAGGGCAATCGCCTCGCATTGCAAAAGTGACGCCAACCGGGCAGGAAATTCCCGTTCAGGCATCCATGCAGGGGGGATATCTCGTAGTGCCCGGTATCGCAGGCAAATATGCAGTGCATAATGGGAATGAAATTGTTTGTGTATTTAACGAGCAACTTCGTGGACGTTAACGAATAAAAGCGTGTATGGCAGGATATGGCAGATAATCAAAACCCAAACGATCCTAATGATCCACTGTATGGTGCTGAAATGCCTCAGCAGAATATGGACTATGGTATGCCGCCTGGTGGCATACCGCAAGATGATGAAGTGGAAATGGATTCTGGCATGCCTTCAGTGGCAGCGGCTCCCGGACGTGTGCTGGTAGTCATTATCGGCGGTGTGCTTATTGTCGGTATTGCATTATATGCTCTATTTAGTGGCGACGACGAAGGCGCTAAAAGTGGTAACGAAGGCGATTCTATCATGAATGCCAGAAATAACACTCCTTCAGGCGCTATGCGTACGCCTTCTGCCCCACAAGTACCGCTACCTCCTGCGCCTACACCTGTTTTAGAGGCGCCACCCACACCCCCTGCCCCTATTCCACCACCACCTGTACCACAGGTGAACAAGGTTGATCCTACCCAGCTCTCCAAAGTTGAGCAAGAACGTCGTGGTTCATCTATGTTGGTACATAGCGGCAATGCAAGAGCCGTGGGTAATGCAGCACGTGGCGATAAAGGTTTCCCGGGTTCTGATCCTAACCTCGTGTTTACACGTGAATATCTTTCAAGCACGAATGCCGATCAATCGGTAGCCACACTGATGGGCAATATGAATTATATCGTAGCTCAGGGTAAAGTGATTGATGCGGTGCTTGAAACCGCAATCAATACAGACTTACCAGGTCCTTTGCGTGCTATCGTTAGCCACGATATTTACGCCGAATCTGGCCGTCAGGTAATGATTCCAAAAGGTTCACGCCTTATTGGTAGCTATAATTCCAGCGTGGATCGGGGACAAACCCGTGTATACGTCATATGGGCACGAGTAATTCGCCCCGATGGCATTGATATCCAAGTTGATTCTCCAGGGGTGGATTCACTGGGACGTGCTGGCGTGGGAGGATATGTAGATAATAAATATTTCGAGATGTTCGCCGCTTCTATACTTACCAGTTCAGTTTCAGTGGGCTTAGGCTTATTTGCTGATTCCATGCTGGATGATCGTGGCACCAGCCAAACCAGCACATCTGATGGCACAACTACTAGTAGTGGCTCGGCGGGTTCACAAGCAGTGCTTCAGGGTATTGGTGATTTTTCTGATACTTCCGAAGAAATTTTGCGTGGAATTCTTGAGCAGCAACCCACCATCACGGTTGACCAAGGAACGCGGATTAAGGTCTTTGTGAATCGCGACCTGATTATGCCACCTGCGGTGCTGGATCAAGCTCGCTTCATCCAGTAGCGGAGTAATGGCGTTATGAGTCTAGCCGCATTAGACACCTATCTTGCCCCTCTCAAGCGTTATTTTGCGCAGGAGGGTGTGAGTGAGATTTCGATCAACCGCCCAAAAGAGCTATGGATCGAAGTATTTGGTGACATGTACCGCGATGATATACCTGAGTTTGATATTGATCACCTCAAAGCTCTGGCTCGACTCATTGCGCAATCTACTTCGCAAAACGTAAGTGAAGAAAACCCCTTACTTTCGGCCTCTTTACCGGATGGTTATCGTATTCAGATTGTATTTCCTCCTGCGTGTGAAATTGGCACTATTGCCATGTCTATACGTAAACAAACCATTGTAGATTTTGATTTGGATAAATATGAAGCCTTGGGGGCGTTTCAAGCGACAGCAGTACGCCACGAAGAAGATAAACTAGATGCAAAACTGCGTGAGCTTCTCGACGCAGGGGCGGTAAAAGAGTTTATTAAGCAGGCCGTTAAAGGCAAAAAAAACATCATTATTAGCGGTGGTACCTCTACGGGTAAAACCACTTTTATGAATGCAGCACTCAAAGAAATTCCTTTGCATGAGCGCATTATAACCTGCGAAGATGCCCGCGAGATTGATATTAAGCAGATACCTAACCGTGTGCATTTATTATCGTCTAAAGGCGGTCAAGGGCGCTCAAATGTAACCACTCAGGATCTAATCGAATCGTGCCTGCGTTTGCGCCCCGACCGTATTATTGTGGGTGAGCTTCGCGGTAAAGAAGCATTCAGTTATTTACGCGCTGTCAATACCGGACACCCAGGTTCTGTATCCACCCTCCACGCTGATTCGCCCAACCTGGCCATGGAGCAGCTGATTTTGATGGTAATGCAAGCCGGGCTTGGTATTACCCGCGAGCAAATTAAACAATATGTCGAAAACGTAATTGATGTCATTATTCAGCTCAAACGTGGTGACAAAGGAAAGCGCTTCGTGTCTGAAGTTTACTTCAGGCCGCCTTCCGGCTTGGTTTAAGAGCAATTGCCCTTGTCACCCATACTAACTCGGCTATACTGACGCTATGAATTATATCGCAACCTTTACCACTTTTATTGTCATTATCAGCATATTGCTGATTGTGCCTTTTTACTGTGGACTGATTGCAAGTTTTTATTTGGTGTATAATCAATACTTTAATATTGAATTACCAGTTTCATCCGTCCCTCTTAACGTCACAAGTCCAGACTATCTGGCGCTGTGGCAATATTGGTGGACGAATCGCGCTGCACTTACCGATACAGAATTTTATTTATATCTATTTGGCCCCCCCGCTATAGGCCTATTTTCCAGTTTAATTCTGATCTTCTTGATTCGCGCACCGCTGATGGATTTTCGACCCATGCGCAAAAAAGAAACTATCCACGGAGATGCACATTGGGGTTCAGAAGCGGATATACGCAGTGCAAAACTGCGTGCTAATAAAGGCCTTATACTTGGCGTAACCGGCAAAAAGAATTATCTTATTGCGGATGATTTTCAGCATGTTCTGCTTTTTGCGCCTACCGGCTCCGGTAAAGGTGTGGGTTTTGTAATACCCAATTTGCTGTTTTGGGAAGAATCCGTAGTCTGCCACGATATTAAACTCGAGAACTATGAGCTCACCAGCGGCTGGCGTGCCAAAGAAGGACAGGATATTTTCTTGTGGAATCCTGCCGATCCTGATGGACATAGCCATTGCTATAACCCTCTGGATTGGATTTCTGAGAAACCCGGCCAGATGGTGGATGATGTACAAAAAATCTGTAACCTGATACTACCCGAGCAGGAATTCTGGCAAAATGAGGCACGCAGTTTAATGATGGGGGTAATTCTCTATCTATGCGCGGTGGAAGATAAAGTTACCTCGTTTGGCGAAGTTGTACGCACCATGCGTAGCGATGACGTGGTGTATAACCTCGCCGTGGTGTTGGATACTATTGGCAAAAAAATCCACCCTGTATCCTACATGAACATTGCCGCGTTTTTGCAAAAGGCCGATAAAGAGCGCTCTGGTTGCGTATCCACTCTCAACTCCGGTTTAGAGCTATGGGCTAACCCATTGATCGATGCAACTACGGCGCGTAGTGATTTTAATCTGCAAAATTTAAAGAAACGCAGAACCACGGTATATGTCGGCGTTACCCCGGATAACTTACAGCGTCTTGAACCACTGCTAAAAGTGTTCTATCAACAAGCAACCGACTTTTTAACCCGCCATATGCCGCGCCCTGAAGAAAAACACGGTGTGCTGTTTCTTATGGATGAGTTTCCAAGCCTTGGGGAAATGCCGCAGTTTCAGGTGGGCATTGCCTATTTCCGTGGCTATCGCGTAAAACTGTTCCTTATTGTTCAGGATACACAGCAGCTTAAAGGGATTTATGAAGAAGCTGGAATGAACTCGTTCCTTTCTAACTCCTATTACCGCATCACGTTTTCTGCCAATAACATCGAAACCGCAAACATGATTTCGCAACTAATTGGCAACAAAACTGTGAAGCAGGAATCGCATAATAAGCCACGCTTTCTTGACCTTAACCCTGCTTCACGTACCATGCATGTATCTGAAACCCAGCGTGCGTTGTTGCTGCCGCAGGAAGTAATTGGCCTGCCCCGCGATGAGCAGATTATTCTGGTGGAATCCAACCCCCCCATTAAGACTAAGAAAATATTCTATTTTAAAGACCCGTTTTTTACAAAGCGCCTTATGAAAGAAATACCTATTCCTTTCCAGGAACCTTATGATCCGCGCAAAAAGGCCAAGCCTGCAAAACCTGCCGCCAAGCCTGATGAAGCAAAAAAAGCACCGCCTAAAGAAACCAAGCCCGCTACCAAAGACAATCCTTTCAAGGAAACAACGGGCTAGGCTGCCCAATAACCAAGCAAATATGCTTACGCTTTATATATCGTCTTTAAGCATGCGAATGAAGAGAAGCTTATGCCACGCATATTAATACTAAACGGCCCTAATTTGAATTTGCTTGGCACCCGAGAGCCTGAAATTTATGGCACAGAAACGCTAGCAGACATTCAGGCGCTGTGCGAACAGTATGGCAAGCAACACGATACGACCATTGATTTTCGCCAAACCAATCACGAAGGCGAAATGGTTGAGTGGATTCATGCAGCCCAAAGCGGCTATAGCGGGGTGATCATTAATGCCGGAGCATACACGCATACCTCCATAGCCATACATGATGCGTTATTGGCGCTGAAAACACCTATTATTGAAGTACATCTATCCAATATCTACCAACGCGAGGTCTTCCGCCACCATTCCTATATTTCTGGCGTGGCAAAAGGCGTTATCTGCGGGTTTGGCAGCAAAGGCTACCTTCTCGCTTTACAAGCACTTTTATAAAGGCGCATAGCACATGAAAATAGCAGGACATCGCGGCGCCAAAGGCGCTTTGCCAGAAAACACCCTGCCCGCATTCCACCTTGCCCTCACTACGGGCGCTTCTGCGGTGGAACTCGACGTTCGCAAGTGCAAATCCGGTGAAATGGTGGTGATTCACGATGCCACCGTAGACCGCACCAGCAATGGCACCGGCAATGTTGCAGACATGACATTAGAAGAATTAAAAGAACTAGATTTTAACCGCGACGCCAAACGCCCAGAAATGGAAGAAAACTGGCAGGATATACCCGAAGAAGATAGAAAAATCTCCACGCTTTCGGAAGTGCTGACTAGCTTACATAATCGCCGTAACGACAGCGAAGAAAAACAAACCGGCCAAAATCCTCATGTTTTCATAGAGCTTAAATGCGAAGATGGTATCAATGCCGTGAAAGACATCCGTAAGGCTGTAGAATCAGGCGATTATACGCTGGACGAACTTACCGCTATCGGCTTTAATCATGAACAAATTAGGGAGGTTAAACAGCAAAATCCAGACATTCGCGTAGGGCTCACCTTTGATAAAGCGGACGGCACCGAGTCAAAAACAACCGCAACGCCCGAACAAATGATTGCAAAAGCACTCGCCATACGGGCCGAAGCCATTAATCCCAATGTAGCAGATATTACCCCTGATCTGGTCGATGCGGCGCATAATCAAGGGCTGGAAGTGAATACTTGGACGGCTAATACAGAAAAAGAAATCTCAAATGCTGCAAAATCCGGCGTGGATTGCATTATATCCGACTATCCTGTCAGTGCCAGAGTGATTGCCAGAGATGCCGGCGCAGAAAAACAAAATGGGCATCATCGTTAACTATGTTATATGTTATTGCCATGTCTATACTCATTGTAGGCCATCGCGGCGCGAGCGGCCATTTACCTGAAAACACCCTACCCGCCTTTGAAAAAGCTATCGAGCTGAAAGCCGATGGCGTAGAGCTAGACATTTGGCCGGATGCAGACGGCGTGCCTATGGTAATTCACGATGAAAAACTCTCGCGTACCACACCACACAAAGGCAAAGTCACTGCCATGCATAGTGATGACTTAATCGCGCTAGGCGTTCCCAGCTATCAACAAGTGCTGGATCTTGCGCATGATAAGCTCATTGTTTTTACCGAGCTTAAAGGAGAGCGTGAGGATCAGGTTGGTGCAACCATCGCTGCCGCAGTAGCAAATGATGGCTGGCAGTATGAACAACTTCCGGTAATTAGCTTTAATCACGCGCAACTCACCCGCTTAAAAAATGAATATCCGGATATTCTTATCGGATTATCTTTCAGTAAGAGAATGCTTAACCGCATACCCGCAGATCAGCATGTAAAGCATATGATCACACAGGCAAAGTCTCATAATGCGGTTGCCATAAACCCAGATTACCATTTTGTCACCAAAGCGCTTGTAGATGCCGCTCATGCTGAAGGATTAAGCGTGAATGTGTGGACAGTAAACACCCCAGCCGCCATGCGCGAGATGATTGCGCTGAGTGTGGATGCGATTATGACAGATTATCCAGATACGCTATACACACTCCTACACGACGAGCCTCAGCGCTGATATGGCCGAAGACGATATTCCCGTTACGCCCGATTTGGTTTTACAAGCCTATTGCGCCGGATATTTTCCCATGGCACGCAGCGAGCGCGGACGCAAGCTTTATTGGTTTGACCCCGATACACGCGGGATATTACCGCTGGAACATCCGAATGCGTTTCATGTGCCGCGCTCTTTGAAAAAATTTCTGCGTAATTGCATGTTTGACATTACCGTAAATGCAGATTTTGAAAGCGTGATTACCGCCTGTGCAAAAACGCGTAATGCCTCCCGCGACGATACATGGATTAACCCTCAAATTATCAGCCTCTATACAGAACTGCACCGCATGGGCTACGCTCACAGCGTTGAAGTATGGAGCAAATCTCAACATGCTAGTGACAGCGCCCTTATTGGCGGATTATATGGAATTTCAATAGAGGGAGCATTTTTTGGCGAAAGCATGTTCAGCCGACGCACGAATGCCAGCAAAGCCGCGCTGGTGCATTTGGTGAAGCGCCTTAATGCGGCAGGATATAGTTTATTAGATGCACAGTTTGAAAATGATCATCTTACGCAATTCGGGTTTTGTAGTGTGCCACGCAGCGATTATCGCACACGCTTGCGCCACGCTTTAAGCATATCGCCTAACCCGTCCAGCCGTTTTCTTACCGTATCTGTCAGCAAATTCTGAAGCTCCGCCGAGGCTTCAATATCAATGTTTTTACCGTCATATAGCAATGGCGTGCGCTGTAGAATCCCTGTCATGCCACCCGATACCATAAACCCTAGCGCCAGTGCATGCCCCATTGTCTGACACCATTGTTTCTGCCGCGCAGTAAGCAATGCCAGCACCTTGGTTTTCAGTGGCGTTTTCAATGTATGACGGTGATACAGCGCATTGGCCAGCATCACGCGCTCGCTATGGTTCATTCCGGTCATGCTTGATTGTATAATCCGTGTAAACATCCACTCAGAGCGATATTGCGGGTGAATGCGCCACGCAAATTCACTGAGCACACAACAGGCAAAGCGCATACGTTGCTCTTGTGCTGTTTCTTCTTCAAACAGCGGATTCATCCACTGAAATAAGTCACGGGCATAGCCTGCAAGGCGGCCACTTTGGGTAGCTAAATCCACGCAGCAGGCAATCAAGCCATCTTCTTGCTTTAGATAAGGTGAGAGCTGATCATATAAATAGCCTTCCCGTATGCCGGCAGTGCTGAAAATTACACGTTTGATAGCCATATATTCCAGTAATTCGGCCAGGGCCACAGCGGCATATGGCAAGGAATGGGCGCGTTTACGGGCGATACCCTCCGTATCCCCAATAGTTCTTTCATCCTGCAATGCAATGTCGCGCAAAAATGGCAAAAATTTATCCACGGGAATTTCATAGGCATGAATAACTTCCAGTGGATAGCCGGTTTTGAGCAAATATGCATGGGCTAAAGAGCGAAAACTTCCTCCTACCGCATAAAAAGTATCAACTGAATGAGGCCGCAACCAGTCCACAGACGTAAAAACTTTACGGGCGCGATCGGTTGCTGCGGTAATGCTATCATTGCTTTCTGATTTTAATCGTAGTGCGCCAAGGGTCAGGCTTTCTTGCTCAAAGATGGTATCACCCTCGACCCGCACCAACTCAAAGCTGCCGCCACCCAGATCCCCCACCAGGCCATGCACATTATGCAAAGAAGCCTGAACACCCTTGGCTGCAAGTTTGGCCTCTTGCTTGCCAGAGATAACTTTAACCTTCACATTGTGCTGTTTTTCGATAGCGCGCACAAAATCTTTGCCATCCTCAGCATCGCGTATCGCGGCGGTGGCAAGAATGTATAGCTCTACCACATCCATCACCCGCGCCATTGCTAAAAAACGTGCAATGCATTCCAGCGCAACGCCTACGCCTTCGGGATTTAACGTACCCGTATCGGCCACGCCTTTCCCTAACTCGCACATCGACTTTTCGTTAAAAAGCGGCATAGGCGCCCTTTTCATGCCGTCATACACCACCAACCGAACCGAATTGGAACCAATATCAATAATACCTATTTTGCCATCATGGGCGGCAACACCATAAAATTGTGCACTTAGCGTCACCGTTTATGTATCCTTCTTTTTATCGGAATCTTTAGGCGCACTTACCATACGGCTTGAGGCAGGAATTTCTGGCGCCGTTTGGCGGCTCAACGCTTTACCACGCCCCGAAAGGCTGGGATTGTGCAAGAAATATTCATGGGCGCTAAACGCTTCTTTGTCGTTGGTTATACGGGTATAGACGCCTTCGGCATCCAGCACCCAGCTTTGCCGCTCATCCCGCATGAGCGCCACCATAATTTGCTCCAGAATTTGCTCATGTACGGTAGGGTTGTTGATTGGCACCATCACTTCCACCCGTCCATTCAAATTGCGTGGCATCCAATCTGCTGATGAAATGTAAACCTGTGCTTGTTGGCTGGGCAATCCGTGGCCGTTGCCAAAGCAAAAAATACGTGAATGCTCCAAAAACCGGCCAATCACAGATTTCACGCGAATGTTTTCTGACAAACCCGGTACTTGCGGACGTAAACAACAGATTCCACGCACAATTAAATCTATTTTCACACCCTCTTGCGATGCATAATAGAGTGCATCAATCATTTCGGCATCTACCAGCGCATTCATTTTTGCCCAGATTTGCCCTTGGCGCCCTGCCCGTACATGCTTCACTTCTTGCTCAATCAGACCCAGCAAATCGCGGCGCATAGCCAAAGGCGAGGTAGACAGCTCTTTGAACGCTTTGGGTGGGGCATATCCGGTAAGGTAATTAAATACCCGTGATGCTTCGGAACATAAAATAGGATCGCAGGTAAAAAACGATAAGTCGGTATATACCCGCGCCGTATTAGGATGGTAATTGCCTGTTCCAAAATGCACGTAGCTGCGTAGCTTCTTACCATCGCGCCGCACAACCATGGATATTTTGGCATGGGTTTTATAATTTACAAACCCATAGATTACTTGCGCACCGGCACTTTCCAGATCCCGCGCCCATTTGATATTAGCTTCTTCGTCAAAACGCGCTTTTAGCTCCACAATCACCGTAACGGCTTTCCCCGCCTCTGCCGCCTCTACCAATGCTTTGACAATTGGGGAATCATTACTGGTGCGGTAGAGTGTTTGCTTAATTGCAATCACATTGGGATCGGCAGCGGCCTGACGCAAAAACTGCACCACCACATCAAACGTTTCAAACGGGTGATGTACCACAATATCTTTTGCACAAATGGCTGCAAAACAGTCGCCGCCATAATCGGATATACGCTCGGGAAAGCGTGCTTTAAACGGTGAGTATTTAAGTTCGGGGCGTTCGCATTGCAATAATTCGCGCAAGGTAGTGATTCCCAGCACTCCCACACGCGATACTTCTTCTTCACGCACTTGCAGTTGATCTACCACAAAATTAAGTAGCGAATCCGACATATCATTACTCGCCTTAAGTCGGATTACGCGTCCTCGGCGGCGGCGTTTTACGGCTTTTTCAAACACGCCTACCAGATCCTCCGCATCTTCTTCAATTTCCAAGTCACTGTCACGTACGATACTGATCATTCCGGTATCAATAATTTTTGCTCCAGGGAACAAGCTGTCTAAATTATCCAACACCACTTCTTCCAGCATGGCAAAACGATATTGCCCGCGCCGCGCTGGCAATTTGATAAAACGCCGTAACTTCGGTGGGCGGGGGATAACCGCCACTACTTCACGGTTTTGTGCTGTACGCATGTGCAACAGAAGTGCCTTACCCAAATTGGGCATAAACGGAAAAGGATGCGCCGGATCTATAGCAATAGGCGTGAGAATGGGGAAAATTTCGTCATTAAAATGCTGTGCCAGCAAACGGCGATCGCGGTCATTTGCCTTTTTAGTAGAAACAATATGTATGCCTTCTTTATCAAGGCTCGTCAGTAACTCTTGCCAACACTCCTGTTGACGGTGCATGAGCAAATCACTCATCTCATATATTTTTTCCAGTTGCTCATCGGGCGCCAAGCCATCATCGCTGCGTTTGTTAATGCCATTGCGCAGTTGATCTTTGAGTCCGGCAACACGCACCATGAAAAATTCATCGAGATTCGAGGCCGAAATAGACAAAAACTGCACCCGCTCCAGCAAAGGGGTATTGGGATTCATTGCCTCGTCAAGCACCCGCATATTAAATGCAAGCCAGGAAATCTCGCGGTTAATAAACCTATCCTGAGAGCGCACAAACAGCTTTTGCGATATTTTTTCAATCTTATCAGTACGGCTCAAACCCATGGCATTTTCCTTTCACACCCAATCTATTCGATCATATGTGTATAGTCGTTAATTTTCCGTTGCTAAAACGCAGGGAATAAACGATTTTAACATGCCGTGGCAGTTTATCATGTAAAATTACATACAATAATTTGTACCATTCGGTGCTTTAGGGTAAAATCCAGCCAAAGCGAAAATAATCGCCAGTATTTATGCATGAACATTCACTTTGTCACCACAGGCTATCTCATTGAAATATCTATACATATTTAGGCATGCCGATACACTTTCTGCTCAAAGCGGGCAGTCCGATCATGAGCGCGTGCTTTCGGAACTTGGTGAAGCCGAATGCACCCGTATTGGTTTATTTCTAAAAGAAGAGAACCTCCAGCCTGAATATGCGCTTTGCTCTACCGCCGTGCGCACTCGCACAACATTAGGCTTGGTGGCGAAAACCCTCGATACTCCTATAGAAGCGCAATTCGAGCATGCGCTTTATCTGGCATCGCCCGGGGAAATTTTTCATCAGTTAAATGGGTTGGAAAATACTATCGAGGCAGCGATGGTAGTGGGGCATAACCCTGGAATTCATCAGTTTTGTATGATGTTGGCCAGCAAAGGCAACGCCGAAGGGCTAAGCGCTTTGGCCATGAATTTCCCACCTGCCAGCCTTGCGCTGTTTAAGGTGGATATCGAAGATTGGAATTTGCTCTCTCCCGAAACCGCCGGAGAGTTGATAGGCTTGGTGTTTCCTTCGCAATAGCCGCTGCGGATAGCTTAGCCTCTGCACATACTTTGTTGTTTGCTATCCCCCAGACGCTGGACATGACTGCGATCTGTCAAAGATTCCGGCTTTAAACCCATTCGAGAAAGACGGCTGCGCTCCAATGCTTGTAAAGAGCGTTCTGTCTTAATTGCTTCTTGTTCTTGTTCCGACTCCGAAATTTCATCATCTTTAACCTGTGCAGAAGGCGACGCTTTGTCTTTTTCCTTTTCCATTTCGGAGAGCTTTAAGTACACATTTGCCAGAATTTTTGTATCAACCATGGCATCATGGCCATCGGCGCGCTCATCAATATTTACACCAACCGCCTTTGCCACAGCATCTAGGGTATGCGTCTCTAGGTCAGGCAAAACCTTCCGCGCCATTTTAAGGGTGTCAATTTTTCGGTCACTTCCGATAGGGTCTTTACCAATATGCTTCAATTCCGCATTTAAAAAGCCCATATCAAATGTAGCATTATGCGCTACTAAAGGTGCATCGCCCAAAAACGCCAGAAACTCCTCTGACATATCTTTAAATATTGGTGCGTCTTTTACTTTTTCATCGGTAATATTATGTACATCGCTAGCCCTTTTAGGGATAGTACGCTCAGGATTAATTAACGTGGTATACTCGCCTTTAATTTCTCCATCCACCACTTCAATGGCGGCCACTTGCACCATTTTATCGCCATTTTTATGGCTTAAGCCTGTGGTTTCACAATCCCACACAACAACGCGATTTGGGTGCTTTTCGGTCATTTCTTTTTCCTCATCATCCGGCGCGGTTGCATCGGGCTTTCCTGATCGATTAGGAATCTGTTCTTTCAGTGCCTCAACGCGGCGATCCACCCCTTCGGCAGCTTCATCGATTCGACTATGGAATGTTTTGCGTTGGGTTTCGCGTGTGCCCTCATCCATTCCTTCAAATAATATGGATTCTTCCTCAGCATAATCATGCCTGATGGGCTCTTTATTGCTAAGACCAGATCCACTACCAAGCCTACGATTGGTTTCTGGATCCTCGGCTCCTAGATTCTCAATATTATTAAACTCGTCCAACACATCTTCACGGGTGATGCCATCTACCTTTCTCAGGCGCTCCACAACTTTATACCACGCTTCTCTATGGCCCATATCCCAAATATCATCGCGGTTATTAAGCTGGTTATTGCTATCCAGCGGCTCCCATGCACCGACGATAATGCCATTGCGCCAGTCGCTTCGGTAATGCTCTGGTTCTTTATCTTTATACTTATCTTCACCGTTTTCATCTTTAGCGGTATTAATTTCTTCGACTTGCTCTGGGGATAAACGGTCAGCTTTTTCCCACACCTCTAAAACAACGCTTTTACGAAAACCACTGGGACGTGAGAAAATATCTTCTACGTCCGGATCAGCTACCGGGTTTTCATCGTCTATGAAGGGGGCTTTTTTCAAAATATACTCGCAACAAATTGTGAATTTTCTATAGTGTAACGTATTTCACCACAGCCAAATGTGAAACTATTATGACATACGATTTTTAAGTAACTACACCAACGCCTTGCGCGGCCAGCTAAACATTAACTCGCGGGAGGCCAACACCAAATCTTCAAATGCTTCTATGCCTTGCGCGGTAATAAATTCTGCTTCATTTTCGTATACAGGCATGAGCCATGTCAGCAGCATTGGCGGATCTACCTGCTCGCATAACACTCCCGATTGCGGTAGAAAATATGGCACGCCCGCACACCACGCCACATAAGGCTCGTCACTGCCCGAATTCAGCGCTGGCTCGGATGGAAGCGGCAATAACGCCCCGCGTCCCAACGCTTCACCAGTAACAGCAATGGTTTGCGCCACCGAATATACATGCGACAACAGCGAATCTGTCATTTCTTCTTCCGGCCAGCACACCAGAATTTCCTGACGCAGTTCTTTGCCTGTGGGCTGTAGCAGCGGCAAGCGGCTCAGGCCAAAGCTTCCCAGAACCACCCAGTCTTCATTAGGCTCTAATGCATAGCGCACCAGCGTAATATTTCCGCCTTCTGGATTACTGCCCCCTGGTTTCCAGCCTTCCTGCACTTTGCCTAAATAGCTTTCTATGTGGCCAATTATCACTGCTTCGGCAGGTTGAGTACGGGTATCATTTGGATCCATCACGTTATCCTTTGCATTCATTGAGGGATATAGTCATACCCGTATGCACTGTAAAATGCAAATTTGGCTTAAGGTTTTTGCTGCGCTTTAAACCACGCAATTACTTTGTCGCGTTCGGTATATTCAAGCTGCAGCCCTAATTTTGTACGACGCCATAAAAAATCATCGGCTTTTTGCACCCATTCATGAGTTTGCACATAATGCAGTTCGGCTTCATATACATTCAGCGCAATGGCTTTGCCCAACCCTTCCATAGACTCAGCATCGCCAATTATTTTGGCCATAGCGCTGCCATATTGCCGTCGCCATCGCTTTACCAATGCTGCATCCAACCATGGCGGCGGGGAATAAGCTTCGCTGCCCGGCAAGGGTGTCTCGCCCGTCCATGTGCTACGGGTTCCTGCCTCCAAAAAAGGCTGTAATTTTTCCATCGCCTGTTCTGCCAAACGGCGATAGGTGGTGATTTTTCCACCAAAAATTGACAATAACGGCGCTTTATCCTGCGCATTCAGCTCCAGCACATAGTCGCGGGTAATGGTGCTGAGATTATCGCTGTTATCATCATATAGCGCACGCACACCCGAATAGTTCCACACCATATCTTCGCGTGTGAGGGGGGCAGGCAAGTAGCTATTCACCCCATCCAGCAAATAGCGAATTTCTTCTTCCGAAATACCTGCTTCAATAGGATCACCCTCATAGGCGATATCGGTAGTGCCAATGAGGGAAAACTCATCTTCAAAAGGCAACACAAAAATTATGCGTTTATCGGGCAATTGTAAAATATATGCGTGATTACCGCTATGGATTTGCGGCACAACAATATGACTGCCCTTAACCAGCTTCACTTTACCTTTTGCCTTCACGCCAGCAATTTCGTTTACTGCATTTGCCCAAGGCCCTGCTGCATTCACCAGTATTTTAGCGCGTAGTTCGGTGCGTTTTTCACTGCCTGATGACTGCAAAAACAAACGCCATTCTTCAGCATGACGTTCCACTGCGGCGCAAGCTGTACGTGTGCGGATGTCTGCCCCATGCGCTTCTGCATCCTGTGCATTTAATATCACCAGCCGCGCATCATCCACCCAGCAATCGGTATAGCGAAACCCTTTACTTAAGCGAGACTTCAACGGCTTTCCATAAGGAGTGGATTCTCCCAGCACCACACTGTTAGAACCACGTAAGCTTGACCCTGCTGCCAGATTGTCATAGAGCATCAATCCCGCACGCAGCATCCATGCAGGACGCATTCCTTTGTTGTGAGGCAGAATAAAATCCATCGGCCAGATAATATGCGGGGCTATTTTCATCAGGGTTTCGCGCTCTGTCAGCGATTCACGCACTAGTCGAAACTCGCGGTGCTCCAAATAGCGCAATCCTCCATGAATCAACTTGCTTGATGACGATGAAGTGCCTTGCGCTAAATCTCCTTTTTCCACCAGCAACACGCGCAATCCGCGCCCTGCCGCATCGCGTGCGATGCCAACACCATTAATGCCGCCACCAATAATCGCCATATCATAGCAGGTATCATCCATGATGCTGCACTTTCTCTATTGCTGCCAGCCAACCGCTATAATTCCGGTCGCGAGTGCTGGTTTTCATTTGCGGTACAAAACGGCGTTCACACTGCCAGTTATCTGCCATTGCGTCTAATCCTTCATACACTCCCGCACCGATTCCTGCCAGCATTGCCACGCCCCATGCAGTGGTTTCGATGATTTTAGGGCGCTCCACCGGAACATCCAGCATATCCGCAAGAAACTGACAAAACCAGTCATTTGCCACCATGCCGCCATCTACCCGCAAGGTGCCTGCCTCTATATGAGCCGAGGCTAAATCTGCCTTAAATGCTCCCATCAAGTCGCGTGTCTGATAGGCAACGGCTTCAAGAGTGGCACGAATAATATGCTCTTTACGGGTATCCAATGTCATGCCCACAATTGCGCCACGCGCCTGTGCATCCCAATATGGCGCACCTAATCCTGCAAATGCCGGCACCATGTAAACACCGTGCGTAGATTCCAACGATGCCGCGATTGCTGCCGTATCCGATGCGTGTGCAACGATACCCAGATTATCCCGAAGCCATTTTATCGCCGCACCCGCCACAAAAATACTGCCCTCCAACGCGTATTGCACCCCGTTTTCTGTGCGATTAGCTATTGTGGCCAAAAGTTTATTTTGTGACAATATTTGCTGGTCGCCTGTGTGCATCAATACAAAACATCCGGTACCATAAGTAGACTTCCACATGCCCGGGCGCACACATGCCTGCCCCAGCGCAGCGGCTTGCTGATCGCCTGCCATGGCCAATATGGGACAAGAACGCCCAAACCACTGTTCATCAGCATCACCAAAATTATCCTGCGTATTGCGCACTTCAGGTAACATCGCGTTTGGAATATTGAATAGCCGCAGCAATTCTTCGTCCCATTCTTGCGTTGCTATATTAAACAATAATGTGCGCGAGGCATTAGTGGCATCTGTTGCATGCACACGGCCTTTAGTGAGCATCCAAAGCAAATAACAATCAATCGTGCCAGCGGCAAGCTTTCCAGCCTTAGCCTGCTCTCTTGCATTGGACACATTATCCAAAATCCACGCCAACTTAGTAGCCGAAAAATATGAATCTATCCGTAAGCCGGTTTTTCGATGAATATTGTCTTCATGCCCCGCTTCTCGCAATACCTTACACGCATTCTCCGTACGTCGATCCTGCCAGACAATTGCGTGATATATCGGTTCACTAGTTTCACGGCTCCACACCACCAATGTTTCGCGTTGATTCGTAATACCAATCGCCGCTACATTTTTACTTCCTGTATTATGTATTGCATTACGGCAGACTTCTAAAGTATCTCGCCATATTTGCGTTGCATCCTGTTCCACCCAGCCATCCTGCGGGAAAAACTGTGGATATTCTTTCTGACCCAGACCACAAATTTCTCCTTTTTCATCAAATACCATTGCCCGCGAACTGGTAGTTCCCTGATCAATGGCCAGAATCATCGAGCGTGTTGTCATATGCGGCTCCTATAGGCTCTACGGATGATTGCATGCCTGTATAGGCATAAGATGCCATCACTATAATGCTAAAAGACTTGCTTCACAGCCGAAAAACTGTCAAACAAATAAACAATTGCAAAGTGAACTAAGAATTACAATATGGTTAGCAGCTCCGCTACGCGCAACAAAATACGTCTTAACAAAGTAAATGTACTTATTGTTGATGACGATCGCGCAATTTCCAATCTGATTAAAAATGTGCTGGGAAAACTTGGTTTCAGCAATATCACTGTTGTGCATAACGCCAAGGATGGATTGCGGATTTTGGAAGAACGCGCCATTGATCTAATGATTACCGACTGGGAAATGGATCCTATCAGCGGCGTTGAGTTGACTCAAATGATACGCAGAATGGATTCGCCGAAGCGTTTTATGCCCATTATTATGCTCACCGGCCATGGCGAGAAATCCGAAATTGAATTGGCGCGGGATTGTGGCATTACCGAATATCTCATTAAGCCTTTCACTGCCAAAACCTTGTGTAGCCGCATTATGATGGTAGTTGAATCACCTCGCAGCTTTATCTTATCGCCCGGCTATAAAGGCCCTAGCCGCCGCAGACGCAGCAGTGAACCTCCCGAAGGATTAGAGCGCCGCAAAAAGCGGGAAGAAGATAAATAAGCCCAAAAATCAGTCTTTTCGCAGCTTGGGTTTTGTGATAATATAAAATTCTCTAATTTCTGCATAATCGCTATCACAAGAGAAACAATGGCCGATACCCCACTTTCAGATAACGCAGATGACGAAGTTGTTGAACTGGATCCATCTTACGCGCTTAAAGACAAAATTGGCATGAATATGAATCAAATCCTCACCGATGAGGTGGTTAAAGATTCGCAAAAGGTCATTCATAAGTCGCAAAAAGATTTTCTTAAATGGATAGAGGCCGATTTGCAAACCCTCGAAAATGCCTATAACGCGCTTGCAGCCGACCCCGAGAATGGGCGCGACCCCGCATTGATTATTCAAAAATCAGCTTTTACCTGCAAATCTCAGGCTGGCACTTTCGGCTACGACCTTGGCTCTGCCATTGCAAAATCGCTCTACGACTTTTTAGAAAAAGACTATGTAGAGGGCGAACGCGGCCACGTAATTATTATCCGCAAACATATCGACACCCTAAACACTATCTTTCACCGTAAAGTAGAAGGCGATGGCGGCAAAATAGGCAATGCGGTATATGGCGCGTTGGGCAAACTAATCAAAAAATACGAAGTAGCCTGAGCATCCACCCCATACATTTCCTGAAACCATGCTTATTGGCTTAACGCTGGCATAGCTGCCCGAATCCTGCTATACTCTCGCGCTATGCAAAATACTGCCGAAAATGCCATGCTGGGCGACAGCTATGAAATTACTGTAGAAGACGAAGCCGAATCGGGTCTTCGTCTCGATAAACTATTGGCAGGCCGCCTGCCGGATTTGTCACGCACCCGCATTCAGGCTTTACTGGACGAAGGCCGTATCACACGCGAAGATGGCACCGCCCTCAGCTCCGCCTCTGCAAAAGTAAAATTAGGACAGCGATATATAATATGCGTTCCCCCGCCTGTGGAATGCGAGATTCTTGCTGTAGAAATGCCGCTGGATATTATTTACGAAGACGATGATATTTTAGTTGTGAATAAAGCTGCCGGCCTGACCGTTCACCCTGCCCCCGGACATTATAATGATACCTTGGTGAACGGCTTGCTTGCCCACTGTCAGGACTCACTATCCGGCATAGGCGGTGTAGCGCGTCCCGGCATTGTGCATCGTATCGATATAGATACAAGCGGGTTGCTGGTGGTAGCAAAACACGATAAAGCCCATGCGCATTTAGCGCGACAACTAAAAAACCGCACCTTAAAACGCACCTATCTTGCCATATGTTGGGGCTTGCCGCCTTATGGCGAAGGCACAATGGAAGCCGATATTGGCCGCAGCCCCCGTGACCGCAAAAAAATGGCTGTGGTGCAAACAGGTGGTAAAACTGCGGTTACTCACTACAAAGTATTAGAGCATTTCAGCATCAATCGCCCTTCCAGCCGCCATAAAGACACTTTACAGCGGGTCGATCTTGCTGCACTGGTTGAGTGCGAGCTGGAAACTGGCCGCACCCATCAAATTCGCGTGCATTTTGCACATCATCATTTTCCATTGCTTGGCGATCCGGTATATGCACCGGAAACCAGCTTTAGGCTTCGTGGCGCTTTGGGCAACGCCCTACCCGCCGAAGCGCTGGAGGCATTGTTGCAATTCCAGCGTCAAGCGCTTCATGCAGCACAATTGGAGTTGATTCACCCAATCACCAAAAAAGAAATGCAATTTGAAGCACCGCTTCCTGATGACTTTTTTACGTTATTATCTGTATTGCGTAGCTTGTAAACTTACGCTTGCGCACCATATAATTGACAGGTAAAATACACGCCCTAAACGAGGGAACCCTTGGTTTAACAGGTATAATAATTATGGCACAGAACCTACCGGTAATATCCAGCGATGCATCGCTTTCACGTTATCTCGACGAGATAAACGCCTTTCCGATGCTGGAAAAAGAAGAAGAATATTCGCTGGCTAAAAAATGGGTGGATCATGGCGATGTTGAAGCAGCGCACCGTTTGGTAACAAGTCATTTGCGTTTTGTCGCTAAAATAGCCATGGGCTACCGTGGCTATGGCCTGCCCGTAAGCGATTTGATTTCTGAAGGTAATATTGGTCTCATGCAAGCGGTTAAACGCTTTGATCCCGATAAAGGCTTTCGCCTTTCCACCTATTCTATGTGGTGGATTCGTGCGGCGATTCAAGAATATGTGTTGCGCAGCTGGTCGCTGGTTAAAATTGGTGCCAGTGCAGGGCAAAAGCGGTTGTTTTTTAATCTGCGCCGTCTAAAAAACCGTTTACAATCTATTGGCGACAATCACCTTAGCCCCGAAAACGTGTCTAAAATTGCAAAAGAACTCGATGTTTCAGAAGACGATGTGATTAGTATGGACACACGCTTTAGCGTTGCCGACCAGCAATTGAATGCCCGCGTGGGTGGTGAAGATGGCGGCGGCGAATTCATGGATTTTCTTGCCTCGGAAGACGAATCACAAGAAACCGAACTGGTAGAACGAGAGCAAAGCAATCAGCGTCATGACTTACTTAATCAGGCACTGACAACCCTCAATACCCGCGAGCAGGATATTCTGACCAAGCGACGCCTTAGCGATCCTGCAATAACGCTGGAGGAGTTGAGTCAGGAATATAAAATTTCCCGAGAACGTGTGCGCCAAATTGAAGTGCGTGCGATGGAGAAATTGCAACTTGCCATCACTTCCGAAGCAAATCGCTTAGGGTTACCCGCGCCGCAACCACAATAAATTCTTTTATATTTCTACAAGCAATAAAAAGGGGCGCCACTGGCACCCCCTTTAGCTGTTACTGAGTGTTCGTCTTACACTTTAGCATCACTTGTTTTTATGGCTCTGTTGGCCTGCACGTGCATGACCTTCAGAATCTCCATGCCAACCACGGCCTGGTCCACCTTGCGATTTACTGCTGCTGCGCTGGCTTGCGGAGGCATTGGAATTCTTGCTAGACTGGCGATTTTTAGAACTATTTGTATTAGCCATGATTACTTCTCCATTTCATAGTGTGTAAGTAAGATGCTCATGCGTAGCGTCATGAACAATACCTACACTAGGCGGATAAGAATAAAATTCCTATTCAAGCATATCAAGACAGCATAAAGAGAGGATAAGATCAATTCGCGCATAATTATTGTTACATTACAAAAACCTAGCAAAAAGCCGCTTTGTATTCTATACGTTTTTTCACCAATATTTGTTGCGCCTGTGCAATTTGCATCTTTACGCGATGAATAATAATTTCCACAAAATACTTGTCTTGCTCCATGCGCTGTTTGATACGCCACGCCTCGCTGCACAATAATCGCGCCCTGCGTTCCGTCGCCATTGCAGTAGATTGTGAAATTTCGTCCAATCGTTCACGCAACCGAGCCAGCTTGCTCTCGGGAGTATCTTTACTCGCCATCGCATGCTCCACCAGACTATGCTCTATTTCTCGCATGGCCCAGATGCTGTTTTTTTCGTAAGCCTGATTAATCAGTTGCATCACCTGGGTGCTATAGCGCTCTTGCCTCGTATCGGGATGATACAACTTAATTAAACGGTGATAAATTGTTTTCATTTCATCATGCCACGCATTGTGCTGCAAATCTATGGGTAGCGTCGGCAGTTTTTCACGCAGCAAATGTCTCATTTGCACGTCTTCGCCGCGAATACGTTCTAATCTGCGTTTGCGCTTTGACGTTGCCTGATAAATCTTTTTATCAACATCAGCAATTTCTTGCCTGAGCTGCTCTAACTGTTCGAAGAAAACACTTACCTGCGACAGGTAGCTTTTTAAAAAAGCCTGCAACTCCGTTTCCACCTGCTGCATTTGCACATATGTACTTTGCAGATTTTTAAGGCTTTTTTCCACCATCTGCTCCACATGTGCCACCTGAATAGACACATCGGTTCTCAGATTTTTGGGAGTATAAGGCGGGCTGAAATCATAGTCATTCCAACCATCGAAATAAGAGGTTGCAGCCTGAGCCATACATTTTACCTTTCCATTTCCTACTACATGTAGTAGCAGATTATAAATAAAAAGCAAATATATAGTTATCCACAAGCATGTAATGTGGATTAGCTCAGCGTCCGAAACTAAGCTGGCGATAGGTGATTGCTTCTGCAATATGCCCTTTTTGAATAGTATCATTCGCCGCCATATCTGCAATTGTACGCGCCACACGCAAGACGCGGGTATAACCACGCATAGAAAGCTGCATTTGGCGCGTTGCCTCCTCCAACATTGTTTTGGCGTCCGGCTCCAATGGCGCGATTTCTGCCAGCACTTCACCGCGCACCGAGGCATTTAAGCGATTCTCTAACCCCAACTTAACATATCGCTCTGCCTGACGTTCCTGTGCGCGCTGCACACGCGGTGCCACTTCTGCACTCGATTCGCCACCGCCATCGGCAAGCATACTCAATGTATCCACCGCCGGCACTTCAATATGAATATCAATGCGGTCCAGCAATGGTCCTGATATTTTTGAATGATAATAAACCGCACAGCGCGGAGCTTTGTTGCAGGCACGTCCTGCATCGTCCCAATAACCAGACCGTACGGGTTTCATTGCGGCTATCAGCTGAAAATCTGCTGGGTAAGTCACATGCGCCTGAGCGCGGGCAATCGTAACCTTGCCAGTTTCCAGCGGTTGGCGAAGCGACTCCAGCACGCCACGCGGAAATTCAGGGAATTCATCCATGAATAGCACACCACAATGCGCTAGCGAAATTTCTCCGGGCAATGCTTTACGTCCACCGCCTACAATCGCCGCCATGGATGAGGAATGATGCGGGTCACGATAGGGGCGGGTAGTTGTCAATCGCCCTTCTTGCAACATACCAGACACGCTGGCGATGATGCTGGATTCCAGCATTTCCTTTGCCTGCATGGCGGGCAGTATACTTGGCAAACACGAAGCCAGCAGCGACTTTCCCGAACCTGGAGGGCCAATCATTAGCAAATTATGTCCTCCGGCTGCGGCTACTTCCAAAGCGCGTCGAGCAGTGGCTTGCCCTTTCACCTCGCGCAAATCCGGCATATAATTTTGGCTTTTCGGCACCTGTTGAGGATTCGGCATTGCAGGTGGGTTGAGAATTTGCCGCCCTTTTACATGATTGATATAGGCTAGCAAAGATGAAGCGGCCAACACTTCAAGAGTTTCTCCTGCCCATACTGCTTCTGCCCCCGAAGCTTCAGGACAAATGATACCGGCATTCGCAGATACAGCCATAAGCGCTGCGGGCAACACACCTGCCACCGGCAATAAACTGCCATCAAGCGAGAGTTCGCCTAATGCCACATAGTTCTGCACCGCATCCGATGGCACAACCCCCATTGCCACCAAAACTCCCAACGCAATAGGAAGATCAAAGTGGCTGCCTTCTTTGGCCAGATCTGCTGGCGCAAGATTAACAATAATCTTCTTTGCAGGCAAAGCTAACCCTATGGAATTTAGGGCTGCACGCACGCGCTCCCGCGATTCTGCCACCGCCTTATCCGGCAGCCCAACCACAGTAAAAGCAGGCAGTCCGGGGCCTATTTGCACCTGTACATCCACCGGTGTTACATCTATTCCTTCAAAGGCCACCGTTTTTATATGCGCAACCACTACATCCTCGCTTGTAAAATCTTGAAAATTTGGTAAAAACCCGTAGGATTGTTAAGAGTTCTTTAACACTTCTGAACTACAACCATAGGCACTGTGCCTTAGTACTTATAAACCCTTAACCGTTGGTTGCAATATCCTCGTGGAATTGAGAGCGTTACGCCCTGAAACACCCCGCGTCAGAAAGCTGATGTTATTCAGCTTAATTGTGATGCTGTGCTTTTGCGTCATTGTGGGATTACAGGCGCTTAACTCTTATCGTACCGCAGTTAACGATGCTAAGCAAGATGCTGCGCGCCTCACCCGCGTGTTATCCGACCATGTGGAACTTACGGTCTTATCCGTAGATTTATCGCTGCGTCGTGCGGTAGAGCGCCAATATTTCAATTCGTTATTTGGTGGAAACCTGCCCGAATATATGGAACATAATTTTTCCATGTGGGTGCGCGAACTCCCACAAATTTCGGCCATGATGCTGATTAACGAAGAAGGCTATGTGGAAGCCGCAGCCTATGAAAAAGGTTTTGAAAACTTTGTCGTGTCTTCAAAATCCGTTGAAGGCAACAATATGATCTCCGAGGGGCGCAACCAATCTGCGCAAGATAGCTATTTTTACTTCACCCCAGGATTTAAAAAAGACGACCCCGACAGCGAAGTAATCATTATGAGCCGCAAGCTGAATAAGCTCGATGGCAGCTATGGCGGAGTGGTTCTGGCGGCAATTAACCCGCAATATTTTATAGATTTCTTCGATTCTGTGGCCAATGGCAGCCATCATTACATGGATATCACCTTGTCTGACAGCAGCATTTTGGTTTCCGGCCCACAAAGCGGAGATCACTATGCCAAACTGTCTAACCACCTACGCAGTTCTGTAAGCAACTATCCTGAGTCTGATCTTATCCGCACCACCAACGAAAATTTTGACGGACGTAGTAAAATATTTTCTATCAACCGCTTAGGCAGCTTTCCCGTCAGCATTGCCATTGCCCTTGATAGCGCCGACTATCTAAGCCTATGGAAGTCAAACCAGTTTAAAGATGTACTGTTTCTTACCATTTTCTTGCTTTTTGGCACGGCATTATCGCTATTCGCTGTCACTATGGAGAAGCAAATCAAACGGGTGCAGGATTCCGAGGCATCGGCCGTACTCGCCAGCCAAACAAAATCAGAATTTTTGGCAAATATGAGTCATGAGTTCCGCACACCACTGAACGCCATTATCGGTTTTTCCGAAATGCTTCTTTCAGGCTATTTTGGTGATGTTACATCAAAACAAAAAGAGCGCATTACCGATATTAATTTATGCGGCAATCACCTGCTACAGCTCATTAGCGATATTCTGGAGTTCTCGAAAGGGGAAGCCGGAAAACTGGAACTTAAAGAAGAAGTAGTAGATATCCGTCAAACGGTAGAAGAATGTAAGCGCATGATGCGCGAGAAAATGAATTTGAAAAACGTAGCATTAGAGCTGGCTATGGATGAACAGCATCCTTGGGTACTGGGCGACAAGCGCAAACTACGGCAGATCCTGCTTAATCTGATGTCGAATGCCATCAAATTCACCCCTCAGGATGGTACAGTTACTGTATCATCGCATGTAGCTGGCGATAAGCGATTGCATTTAACCGTGCAGGATACCGGTATTGGCATTTCCGAATCCGACATCCCCAAAGCACTTTCGGTATTTGGTCAGGTGCATCGCAGCCAAAGCCTTGAAGGTACAGGTTTGGGGCTTCCTCTATGCAAGATTTTTGCAGAACTGCATGGGGGTGAGTTAACACTTGAGAGCACCTTAGGCAAAGGCACACGCGTTTCGATAATATTTCCGCCATCACGGGCTCTATCAGATAGCAAAGCTAAAGATATGCTGGAAAAAGCGGCGAAGAAGCAATCCAGCAACTTGCGTCCACGCACCGGAGAAGATTTATTTACTTCCGATAGCGCTAGCCCTAAAAAGTAAGCATTATTTGCTTTAAGCGTTTAATACATCATGCATGGTATACAATCCTGCGGGCTTACCCTTTAGCCAGCGTACCGCACGCAATGCGCCATAGGCATAAATACTCCGGCTCGAAGATTTATGCGTAAGCTCGATACGTTCGCCCGGCCCTGCAAAAATCACCGTGTGATCACCAATCACGTCACCACCGCGCAAGGTGGCAAATCCAATCTCACCTATAGGACGCGCACCTGTATGGCCTTCACGCGATAGGTTTGCCATCGCATCAAAATCTATCTGCCGTCCTTCGGCGGCAGCACGCCCTAAGCTCAGCGCCGTTCCCGATGGTGCATCCACCTTGTGGCGATGATGCATCTCTACCACTTCAATATCAAAATCGGGGTCAAGTTTTTTTGCCACTTCGCGCACTAGTTCATTAAGCAACGTCACACCCACACTCATGTTAGATGCCCAAAGCAATGGCGCGCTATTTGCAAAATGCTCCAGCACTTCAAATTGTGCATTTGCAAGGCCGGTAGTGCCTATTATCAATGGCGTGCCCGTGGCCGCTGCTTGCTCTGCCAACGCAAGTGTGGAGGCAGGCGAGGTAAAGTCTATTACCATATCCGATTGAGCAACTAAAGCCTGTGCGTTCGTTACAACCGGCACTTCACCACTTGCAACACCACATCCCAGCCAATAATCCCGATCTGGCACGGCTTGGTCAGGGCGAATACTTCCAGCGGATAATGTCATATCTTCCGTTTCGGATACCGCTTTAATCAGCGCCAACCCCATACGTCCGGTACAACCGGCAATTCCAATTTTCATAACATGTGTCCTTCCAGTGCTACTGCATTACAGCTAACACGGGTAATGGTAAAAAACAAAAAAAATGTCGGAGTTTTTAGTTGCGTTGCGTAGCAGGTGTGTGCGCCAAATCTTCGCGCTCGTTTTCAATACGCTCTACATAGCCCGAAAGCTGCTCTTGCGCACGGCCCATAGTTTGCGCTTTTTGCGCCTCTAGATTTTCCTGTGCTGCTTTGGCGGCTTCCAGTTTCGATTTACCCATTACCGCCGCCGCGCCCATTGCGCCAAGAGCACCTACCACACGGGTAGTTTTCTCGTCTGCGTTCAAAGATGGAGTTGCAAGACTACGGGCGGCAAATACGCCAGTAGCTACGGCAGTCGCTCCGCTAATCCCTGCATTAACACGGGTCATGGCCACATCGAATTCTTTGCTGTTCAAATGTGCTTCCGAAGGTTCAATTTCTCCAGCGGCAATCTGCTCTTGAATCGCTGCATCTTTTGCTGTGCGTATTCGCGAAATTGCATTGATGCCGCTATAGGCCGCAGTCACCACGCCAATAGCACCAGCTGCGACTTTCTTCTCTGTAGTATCCAGCGCTATATCTTTTTTGCCGTATGGCAATGGAATAGAAATGTTACCTTTTTTAATACCCATTGCGGTAATTACGGGCATTACCATGGCGGTTGCCAAATTTACCACTGCCTGCGCACGAATAGCAAAGCGCATCACCGCCCCAGGAGGTTTTTGCTGCTTTGCCGATGGATCGCTTTTTTCAGGGGATGGCTTATCCAAATCCGTATCCTATATAAATATTTCAGGACTTCAGACTAGCACAGTTCTGTTACAATAGAGTGACGGTTTATGTTATTCTTTCAAATCTTCCCAAAAGTCTTTTACCTTAGAAAAGAAGCCTTCACTTTCGGGGCTATTGCTTTTGCCTTCAGAACTTTTTTCAAAGTCACGCAAAATTTCTTTTTGGCGCTTCGAAAGATTCACCGGCGTTTCAACATTTGCATGAATATACATATCACCCCGTGACTGGCTACGCATAATGCTCATACCACGGCCTTTAAGGCGAAATTGGCGGCCATTTTGTGTGCCAGAAGGGATATTTACTTTTACACGGCTACCATCGATGGTAGGCACCTCCACCGTACCGCCCAAGGCAGCAGAGGTGAACGAAAGCGGCACTTTGCAATGAATATTTGCACCATCGCGCTTAAATAATTCATGGGGCTTTATAGATAAGAATATATATAAGTCGCCTTCAGGGCCTCCACGAAAACCGGCCTCCCCCTCGCCTGCTAAACGAATACGGGTACCCTCTTCCACGCCTGCGGGGATATTAACTACCAAGGATTTATCTTTGCGCATCCGTCCGGAACCGGCGCATTTCTTGCACGGGTCTTTAATCACTTTTCCCATGCCATGGCATGTTTGACACGTACGTTCGACGGTAAAGAATCCTTGCTGCGCACGAATTTTACCTGCACCGCTACATGTAGGGCAGGTAGTTGGCTTACTACCACTTTCGCCGCCTGATCCTTCACAAGAACTACATGCTACTGAGGTGGTAATGGTGATCGTTTTTTGTGCGCCTTTAAAGGCATCTTCCAAATCTATGCCTAAGTTATAGCGCAAATCTGCACCACGTGTATTGGCATTAGCACGTCGGCCACCGCCCATTCCACCGCCTGCGCCACCAAACAAGTCTTCAAAGATATCCGAAAAACTGCTGCCACCAAAGTCGAAACCGCCTGCGCCCATACCAGCACCGCCGCCACCGCCCATGCCACCTTCAAATGCGCTATGGCCAAAGCGATCATAAGCGGCGCGCTTCTGCTCATCTTTCAGCACGTCATACGCTTCGTTCACTTCTTTGAATTTGCGTTCGGCATCGGCATTATCGGCATTACGATCCGGATGGAACTTCATTGCCTGTTTACGATAGGCTTTTTTCAACTCATCTGGCGATGCGTCTTTATTTACACCTAGCGTTTCATAAAAATCGGACTTGGCCATAATTCACTACTTAACAATTTGCAAAGCAAGGCCACCCTGCCAAAACAGCAGGGTGGCGCATAGCTTGCTATTACTTTTTCTTCTTTTTGGTTTTGGAATCGCTGTCATTCACTTCTTCAAAATCAGCGTCCACAACTTCGGCGTCCATCACTTCGGCTTCGCCGCTGTCATCACCGTCCGAGTCAGAAGAAGCAGCTGAGGCATCCTGCTCTTGCTGCGCTTTATAGATCGCTTCGCCAAGCTTCATGGATGATTGCGACAATGCCTGAGTTTTTTCCTCGATGGCATCTTTGTCTTCGCCTTCAAGGGCTTTTTTCAAGCCTTCGATATCATCTTCAATCGCTTTGCGCTCGTCGCCACTGACAGCACTGCCATGCTCTTCAAGATTCTTTTCGCTGGCATGAAGCAGACTTTCTGCCTGATTCTTCGTTTCTACCAATTCACGACGGTTTTTATCGGCTTCGGCATTCGATTCCGCATCGCGCACCATTTTTTCAATGTCATCATCGCTGAGTCCACCGGAAGCCTGAATACGGATTTGCTGCTCTTTGCTTGTAGCCTTATCCTTAGCCGACACATTCACAATACCGTTGGCATCAATGTCAAAAGTTACTTCTACTTGCGGCATACCCCGTGGCGCCGGAGGAATTCCCACCAGATCAAACTGGCCTAGCAATTTATTGTCGGCGGCCATTTCGCGCTCACCTTGGAACACACGAATTGTCACTGCGGTTTGATTATCATCTGCCGTACTGAACACCTGTGATTTTTTGGTCGGAATCGTGGTGTTGCGCTCAATCAATCGGGTGAACACACCGCCAAGAGTTTCGATACCCAGACTTAGTGGGGTAACATCCAGCAGCAATACGTCTTTTACTTCGCCTTTCAGTACGCCACCCTGAATTGCAGCGCCCATGGCCACTACTTCATCGGGGTTTACACCTTTATGTGGCTCGCGCCCAAAGAAA
This sequence comes from Alphaproteobacteria bacterium, assembly GCA_022450665.1. Lineage (GTDB taxonomy): Bacteria > Pseudomonadota > Alphaproteobacteria > Rickettsiales > VGDC01 > JAKUPQ01. The sequence continues at coordinate 42,410 of JAKUPQ010000007.1, forward strand.
TTTTTCACGGTTTCGATGATTTTTGGCATACGGGTCATACCACCTACCAAAATCACTTCATCAATATCGCTTGCGCTCAGGCCAGCATCTTTCAAGGCTGCCTTACAAGGCTTGATAGTACGCTGAACAAAATCATCCACAAGACTTTCCAGCTTGGCACGGGTGAGCTTCATGTTCAGGTGCTTTGGCCCCGAAGCATCGGCAGTGATAAACGGCAAATTAATTTCGGTTTGCTGGGTACTAGAAAGCTCGATTTTTGCTTTTTCCGCGCCTTCTTTCAAACGCTGCAACGCCAGTTTATCGCTACGTAAATCAATGCCCTGATCTTTTTTGAACTCATCCGCCAGATAATCCAGCAAACGCATATCAAAATCTTCACCACCAAGGAAAGTATCGCCATTGGTTGCTTTTACTTCAAATACGCCATCACCAATTTCGAGGATGGATACGTCAAATGTACCCCCACCCAAATCGTACACAGCGATAGTTTTACCTTCGTTTTTATCGAGGCCATAGGCTAATGCGGCGGCAGTTGGCTCGTTGATAATACGCAGCACTTCCAAACCGGCAATTTTTCCTGCATCTTTAGTGGCTTGGCGCTGGGCATCATTAAAATATGCCGGAACGGTAATCACCGCCTGATTCACATCTTCACCCAAATAGCGTTCTGCAGTTTCTTTCATTTTTTGCAAAATAAATGCCGAAATCTGGCTTGGGCTATAGTTCTCACCGCGTGCTTCCACCCATGCATCGCCACCTTCAGATTTTACGATGCTGTAAGGAACCAGATCTTTATCTTTTTTAGTGGTTGGGTCATTATAAGTACGGCCAATTAAGCGCTTAACCGCAAAAATAGTGTTTTCTGGGTTGGTTACTGCCTGACGCTTAGCGGGATGCCCTACCAAACGCTCACCATCTTCGGAAAAAGCAACCATAGAAGGGGTAGTACGCGCACCTTCTGCGTTCTCGATCACGCGGGCAGTTTTGCCCTCCATCACGGCTACGCAGGAATTGGTGGTACCCAAATCAATACCAATAACTTTACTCATATCTTCCTCTTTATTTTCACGTTAAATTACGCATGCGGCACATGCCGAAACTTTTAAAGTCAGGGTATATATAGATCGAATATCGGGCTTTACAATACCTATAAGGCAAAAAAAACACTTCCAGCGCAATTTAATTACTTTTCCTAGTTTGCATGCTGCACCTATAAATGCGTATGGTTTGTATGCGAACAATTGCGCTATGAAGAAAATTTTCCACTCGGCAAAAACCGCAGAGAAACAAGCACCATGGCGGCGCTAATCCAATAAAGATGAAACAAAATGGTCGCGCTTTGGAAGCCGTCGATCAGCATTCCAAATATTACGGGAGCCAGTGCAGTGGAAAACACCATGGCGCTGCTGAATAGTGACTTAATTGCTCCCAATTGCTTTACCCCATAGCGTTCTGCCAGATAGCTACCACGGGCAGAATGGGTGCAGCCAGCGCTAAGCGCAGTTGCCAACATAAATATTGGCAGCATCACAGGGTGGCCAATCATCGCCAATAATAGCGATGCCACCATAAAGGGCAGCAAAAACCAGCGTAGTACTTTTACCGCACCCAGCCTATCTACGACATCGCCTGCAAGCAACCCTGCCACCGCATGTCCTACACCAAACACCATCAGGCTGATTGCATAAAGCTGAAGCGTAAAGCCCAGATCTTCCATCACCCATTTTTGATGGAAAGTAATGCCCGTTATTAAAAAAGGCATCAGCATATTCGCCACCAGCAACAGCCATAAGGCGGGGTCTCTTAGCAAATGACGCAACTTGGTCTGCGCTTGCGTGGCAACTTCCAGTGCATCGGGCAACTCCAATGCCTTGGACGGCGTTAACCACAGCATTAGCGGCAACGCACAGCAGATATACATTATACCAAATGCCAGCCATGCATCTTGCCAGTGCAGCGCCACCAATACAAATGTAAACAGCAGGGGCAGCACCACTTCTCCCAATGGTTGACCAAGGGCAGTCAGGCTTAGACTTTTGCCACGCCCCACTTCTATTTCTCGCGCAGTTACGGTGCTTGCCATATGGGTAATAACCCCCTGCCCATGAAACCGCACCAGCCATAGCCCCACAATAAACATCGGCAGGCTGGTGGCGAAGGCAATACACATGCACCCCGCAGCCAAAGCCAGACATACATATGCCACATAAGGGCGGAGCCGAACCTTATCTACCACATGCCCCAGCGCTAATAACGCCACAGCGCTGGCAAGGGTAATGGCGCTATATATGCCGCCAAACTCAACATTGCTCAGCTCGAATGCAGTTTGAAAATACTCGCCGTAGAGTCCAATAAAATATGTTTGGCCAAAATTAGAAAAAAACGTCGCCAGAAAGCCAAAGGCAATCACAACCGGATAACGACGGATTATAGTGAGATATGAAGCGATCATGCTTCACGCATACCACGTTTAAAATCGATTGTAATCACAACGATGATAGAATCTTAATGCTGCTTTTGCCAAAACTCTCTTATTAAAACACCTTATCCATTGGAGAGTATTATGACTTTCACCATTACCGCCCTCAACTGTACATTAAAACGCGATAACTCCCCCTCTTCTACGGATTTGCTACTGCAACAGGTATTGGACGAGTTTAAAGATTTCGCCGGAGCCAGTGGAGAAATTATCCGCATGTCGCAACTCACCATCCATCCGGGTGTTTCTTCCGATGAAGGAGACGGCGACGAATGGCCAAAAATCCGCCAAAAGATTGTCGATTCCGATGTACTACTGGTCGGCACACCCATTTGGATGGGACAGCCATCCAGCATCTGCAAACGCGTGCTGGAGCGCTTGGATGCATTTTTGGGCGAGACCGATGAAAACGGGCATTTTCCCAGCTATGGCAAATGCGCCGCAGCAGTAGTTGTGGGTAATGAAGATGGGGCACATCACAGCTCGGCAGAGATTTTTCAAGCGCTCAACGATGTAGGATTTACCATTGCCCCCAACGCGGTAAGCTACTGGGTAGGCGAGGCAATGCAAGGCACTGATTATAAAGATTTAGAACATAAACCACGCACCGTTACAAAAGCCACTAAAATGCTAGTGCAAAACACTGCGCATTTGGTAGGTAGAATGAAAAACGCCCCTTTCCCGAAAATGACCTGAGTTATAATGATGCATAATTTCAAACATTGCGAATCAAATAATACCGGCTAAATAAGGTCGCGTAGGATAGTACCTTTGCTGGCTTGACTTGCAATACACGTGTGCAAGAAATAAAGGTGGTAGGGGCAGAGGGACTTGAACCCCCGACAAAGGCGTTATGAGCGCCCTGCTCTAACCAACTGAGCTATGCCCCCGTAGATAAACCTATAGGAATGCTTCTTTTACTAGCAAAACGCTGACAAAAAAGAAATGAAAAATGCAGAAAAAACTATATGTGTTTATTCATCCGGCCATTTGCAATAGAAAAATCCGTTACTCCAGCCTTGATTATACAGATTATTATCGATCATCTCCGGACGCTTTTTAAACCCATAAAGCACTTTATAGAAGCCGGGAGATTGCGACAATTTACTGTCGCATCCATCTTGCCAGCCAAGCTGATAATCGGGTGGGCCTTCGGGTTTTTCGATGTAATAGGGTAAGGGACGGCAACCAATGGCCACAGTAGCGCACAAGGCAACCACAGACCATTTACAAATCTTCATAATAGGAGGCATAAAGGATTTCCGTCTTCAAAAATTACGCGGCAGTGGATTTTTCCTGCACCTTATCACTTACTTCTTCTATAAGTGGGAGTAAAGCACCGATTGAAACACCATCACTTTTCATAAGTAGCTTCATGATGGGATCATCGATCATATCTTTAATTTCCGGCTCTTCACCACGGCGGGTGTAGTCAACCTTTATTGCGTCTGCCATGACGGCCTCCTTTTATCATGCATCTTTTTTTATAGTTTTTGCCTGCGGGGTATAAATTTTCGATAAGCGGCAAAATTTATTTTTACATGCGCTATGTTGCGCTTTGGTTATGTAATGCCAACCGTTCTGGGTTGCAACCTTTTATGCCTTTATTTTTGCCTATTCTAGCCGCAATTGCATAAAATGTAAAGCAATGCCCATGCTGCATTGCGGCGAAAGTTTTGGCATTGCAGCATGTTAGCCATCATGCATGGTGAGGTTAATGTTTAAAATCGCTTACTTAGCCATATGGCAGTGCGCGTTGCGCCAGAAATAGCGGCACTTAAAACATCATAAAAGGGTGTATGTTCTGCCCCATGTTGCAGGCCTATATCATGATGCTCCATTTCTTCAGCACGAAATTGGCTGATAGTAGCTTTCAAATCAGCCTCCTCAGGGGGAAGCTGGGTTTCCTGTTCGCCATAATGCTCGGCAATCACTTGCTCTACCGCTACTGTACACGCCATTGCAGCGCGCTCTCCCATAAGGGCTGTGCCCGCGCCCATGGCATATCCTAGCACATGCCATAGTGGCATCAGCACCGTTGGGCGCACATTGCGTTGCTGCATCAAAGCTTCAAACCGCTCCAGATGTGCGGTTTCCTGATCGGCCATATGCTGAATAGTGGGTGCAGAGGGGTGATTGCGCAATACTGCCAACTGCCCCGCATAAATGCGTTGCGCGCCATACTCTCCTGCATGATCCACGCGAATCACTTCTTGAATAAGCGCATCAGCAGTCTTTTCACCTGGCAGCGGGCGATACGTCATGAGACACCTTCGGTTTTTGAGTGAGTGCAAGCGCCACAATAACCGCACATGCAAAAGAGTATAATGCGTTCCAGCCAGCCATAGACAGCCCTAACACCCGTATGGCTGGCTCTACACAGGATACGCTGGCGGCCTGCTGAATTTGCTTGAGAATCTCGGCGGCAGTCATGTTGGGGTTAATCCCGCTGGAGCATGAGCTAGGCCCTTCCCACCATTGCCATTCTACGCCTGCATGAAAAGCGCCCAAACCAGCCCCAACAAAAAACGTTGCAGCGCATAGCCATACCAATGGACGTGCCATTTTAGGGACAAACCATGCCAGCAACGCCAATAAAATAACTACTGCAAAGGGTATGCGCTGCCAAAAACACATTTCACATGGACGCAACCCAAATCCATACTCGGCAATATAGGCCAGCGCCAATGCAGCTACCGCCATAATAAATGCCATCAACCCCGTATAGCGAGGTGGGTCAGGTGCTATCCATGCCAAGGCTGATCGCATTAATACAACACCTTATTCTGATCGTTAAACCATTTACCAAAGGTCGCCAGTGTTTGCTGCAAGGTTTCATGGTGCTCGAATTGCTCCATGGGAATACGACGTTGCTGCATATGCGTCATCGGCAAGGCAATATCCAGATAAATCAATTCCGGGTGGTGGCGGCTGCGTTCCGCGCCTTCCCAGCTAAACGTATCTAAGCAATGAATATGTGCAATATGCGCCCAGCGCGCTGCTGTATAACCCAATGGATGCACGGTTTTACGGGTTATTAATGTGCAACCTTCGGGCAAATGAAAATTATCTACCGCTGCACATGCCTTTCCAATAGCAATTACCGAAGGAATCGCGGTAGGGTCGTCCACATTTCCTTGCACTGCCTTGGCCGTAGCAAGCACCTTACCCTGCGCATCAATTACCGCCGCATCTGCGTTGGTTAAATGCTCTGAAGAAGCAATACGCTCAATAGGCAATGTTCTGAAATCCACACTCATTTCTTCATAAATAGCATCATCGGCAAATCCAATATTTGCCGCATCTTTGCGGGTATTACCAAAAATAATGCGCTCCACACCGGCGGCGTATGCCCCTGCCAGGCACATGGGGCAGCACTCGCAGGAAGTAACCAGTGTTGCGCCTTTTAAATGCCAGAACCCCTGATTTTTCCCCGCATCGCGCAGCGCCTGCATTTCTGCATGGCAACTTGGATCGTGGTTATGCACCACTTCATTGCGACCTTCGCCCAAAATGCTGCCATCTGCCGCAAGAATAACCGATCCGAACGGTCCACCATGGGTATTTTGCGCCGCCAGCATATCTGCCCGTATCATGGCATTACGAATAGCTTTTTCTTCTGTCATAATCATAGAAGCGGGTTTCATCGCAGGGCTGTTCATGGGTAGTTCCTTTGCAAGTAATTTTACGTTTGTTATACCTTAGCCTGCCTTACGTCACAAGCGTAACCGCACAGGGTGCCGTTTGATATGCAAATTTTCTTGACCTTGGGATAACAGATGTATAAATTGCGCGCTTCTATGCACTGTGCCCCAGTGGTGGAATTGGTAGACGCGGTAGATTCAAAATCTACTGTCCGCGAGGACGTGCTGGTTCGAGTCCGGCCTGGGGTACCATATTATTTCCTTAGCATTAAAAGTATTCGCTGTGAAACCGGCCAAACCCGCACTGCTTGCAAATGATGCATGGCGGCACGAGCTACGTGCCACCTTTGCCTTGGCGTGGCCGCTGATCATTGCACAACTTGCCCAAATCGCATTTTTCACTACCGATGTTGTGATGATGGGCTGGCTTGGCGCAGAATATCTGGCCGCAGGAACGCTTGCGACCTCCTTTTTTCACCCCTTTATTGTATTAACATTTGGCATTCTTACAGCGGTTTCGCCCTTGGTAGCGCAGGCAATTGGCCGCCGCAATTTTCGGCAGGTGCGCCGCGCCACTCGACAGGGGTTATGGGTGGCATTAATTCTCAGCGCTATGCTCATTCCTTTTTTATGGCACATAAAGGCAATGTTACTACTACTCGGCCAAAACCCCGAGGCCGCAGATATGGCAGAATCCTATGCGCATTATGCAGTCTGGTCATACATCCCCATGCTGCTATTCACCGTATTTAGGTGTTTTTTATCTTCGCACAGCAACACCTCGGTTATTTTATGGATAACGCTTATGGGGGTAGCCGCAAATGCGCTGGGTAATTATGCATTGATGTTTGGCAATTGGGGGTTGCCACGAATGGAGCTAGAAGGTGCGGGCATTACCACAACCGTAGTAAATTTCCTTATGCTGGGTATGATTGCTTATTATGTCCTCAAACATCACCGCCGCTATCGACGCTATCATTTGTTAGGGCGCTTTTGGCGGCCAGACTGGTCAAAATTCCGCGAAATCTGGCGGGTGGGAACGCCCATTGGTCTCATGTATATGATAGAGGTGGGGCTATTTGCTACAGCAGCAATTCTTATGGGCTGGCTTGGCACTGACGAACTTGCCGCTCATGCGGTGGCGCTGCAATGCGCGGCAATTGCCTTTATGATTCCATTAGGGCTAAGTCAGGCGACCACGGTACGTGTGGGCATGGCGTTTGGCCAACACAACCGCCCCGCTATCCGCATTGCTGGGTGGGTGTCGGTTGTTGTTGGCATTGGTTTTATGTGTGTGACTTGCCTGTTATTCTGGCTGCTGCCCGAACATATAATTGGCCTGTTTCTCGATCCTGAAAAACCCGCCAATCAACGGCCTTATCGCTTAGCCATTGGCTTCTTGGGTGTGGCAGCATTATTTCAATTGGCCGATGGCGCTCAGGTAGTATCAGCTGCTGCATTGCGCGGACTTAATGACACAGCTATGCCAATGATTATCGCCTTATTATGCTATTGGGGAATTGGTTTTCCGGTCGCATATTACTGCGGATTTATATTGCAACTGGGTGGTCAGGGTATCTGGTATGGGCTCGCCGCAGGGCTGGCCTTTGCGGCCGTGGTGCTATGCACCCGCTTTGCCCTGCACGAACGCTTCTTAAAACTCACTTGAATACGGCTATTGTCCGTAATTAGGCAGCGCGACGCGATTCACCGCCCACCTCACGGCAGTGATCAGCACATTTGCGGCATATTTCCGCACAGCGCTTCATTTCTCTGCTGTCAAAATCATCGCAGCTATCGGCGCAGGCATCGCATACTTCGGCGCAAGCTTGTGCTACAGCAGCAGCATGGGCAGAGTTACGATGCATAAAATCTGCACTGGTCTGGCATAGCTGAATACAATCCATTAGCAATTTCACATGCTGTTGTTCCACATGGTTTCCACCTTCTTCAAGGCAATGATTTACAAGCGTATCGAGGCACACATCATGGCATTCATGACAAATATCACGTTGGGTCATAATTGATATCCTTTGTTGGAAATGTTGATAGGAAGCCCAACGTGCCCCAAGGCAGTTCAGGTTAAAATCAGCAGCAGGGGTAGAAAACATAAATTCTGCACAAGATCATTTCATATGGCAAATTTTGCCACAATACGCTACATCAGGCCTATGAAGAAACTCATTGTAATTTGCGTTGTAATATTTGGGATATATGCGGCATTATTGGCAGCAAATCCCTCGCGTCAAAGTTATGTGGCTGGCCTTAAAAATCAGCAAACGCAAGAAATATGGGTTAATAGCAATGGCTGGCATACTGGTATTATTGTGCCTATCGCCCGCATACCACAAAATTTATTGCCCGAAAAAACCGCCTTTTCCGATAATATATTTTTGGAAATGGGCTGGGGTGATGCCGGATTTTATCAAGCCGAGGAAATCACCACCGTTATGGCGCTTAGGGCATTATTTTCGCCCTCACCCTCTGTAGTACATCTCGTAGGGTTCAATGCCGCTCCTGCTGAATATTTTCCAGCGGCGCGGGTAATACGTCTGCACATAACTCAAGAAGGGTTTATACGCTTGATGAAATTCATGGATGCCAGTATTTCCCGCGCTCCTTCCATTGCGCTACACCGGCAGGAAGGTTTATACGGAAACAGTCGGTTTTATGCAGGCAGTGGCACTTATAGCGTTGTCCATACCTGCAATCACTGGGCGGCGGATGGTTTAAAAACAGCCGGAATTCCACTCACTCCATGGTATGCCGCTACATCTGGCGCGCTCATGTGGCAATTGCAACGCTATGCCGCGCATTAATGTTAAGCAAAAACATCGCGCACGGTTTCTAATTTTTTATAAAGAGCATCGGGCATATTCACAGCGATCAAGCCGCTGCCATAAAGCCCTCGCACCGATTCCGGGTCACAAAACTGTATTTGCTGATGCCATAATTGCGGCAAACCCATTTGCTCTAAAGCTTCTATCATAGGCACATGGTTATTTGCTTTCAGCATGGGATACCACAGTAATTGCACCGCTTGCGGCCAGTGTTCTGCCATATATTCCACATATTCTGCCGCTAGCATGTATTCGCTTTTCACTTCAAAGCTTGGGTCGATTAATACCAATCCGTTTTGTGGCACAGGGGGGCATAGCTTCGATGATCCGTCATAGCCATCATAATGCTGGATACGGATATTGCGTGCTTGCAGGTTTTTTTCTAACGCACGCACTTCTGCAGGGTGCAGTTCAAATAAATGCATACGGTCATCGCTACGCAACAGATTTTCGGCAATGAACGGCGATCCTGGATAAGAGTCTTCTCCATAGCGGCCGCGTATTTGCCGCAACACCACGCCCAAGGGCTGGTCTGCAAGTTTTTTCTGCTCCATCAAGCGCACAATGCCGCTGGCAGCTTCACCGGTTTTTTGCGCTTCCACAGAATTAATCCGATACATCCCGCGTCCACTATGCGTGTCCATAAAGGTGATGCGTGGAAAACGCTCGGTTAAATATTGCAAAACATGCACTAAAACCGCATGCTTATGTACATCTGCCAAGCTTCCAGCGTGATAGGCGTGTTGATAGGATAACACCCGACTACTCCACTCCAATAAACCAATTGTTTCTTTATATCTGTGCTCCCATCCTTAACGAAATATTTTAAATAAAGCAAAGCTTGTTCCCATGCTTAAGAAGATTCTTGTTACCATTTTTGCCATTTGCATGCTGTTGGCAGTCGCCTTGGGTTATGGCCTGTGGTACGCAAACACCGATAATGGTCGCACGGCAATTTCTTCGCTGGCGACTAATTCACTCGGGCGCGATGTGCAATATACCGGCAACATTGCCTTGGTTCCAAGCTGGCCACTACGTGTACGCCTTCAGGGGCTTACCATCGACAACATGTCCAACGGGCGCGCCAACAATATGGTGAATCTTGGAACTGCCGAAGTTTCGATTCGCTTGTTGCCCCTGCTGGCCGGAAAAGTCCATCTGCCTTATATTTTCGTTGATGACAGCGAAATACATTTGGAGCGCACGGAGCAAAAAGCTAATTGGCAGTTTAAAGATACACCGCCAGAAGAAAACACCCCATCGTCGCTAAAGCTCGGCATGCTGGAAATTCAAGATACCCAACTTACCTACTACGATGTGCCACAAAATATTGATTTAGCGGTCAAAGCATATACCGAAAAAGATTCAATTATCATCGATGGTAAAGGCACGTATCTTGGCAAAAAATTCACCCTAGCCGCAAAAGGCGGAGAATTACTGTCTGCCCGCAGCGATGCCGCTTATCCTATAAACATTACCGCAAAAATTGGCTATACCACCATTGAAGCCAAAGGCACAATTGAGAACCCCACTGCATTTTCTGGTATAGATGTAAACCTACATTTGAAGGGTGCAGACGCTGCCGAATTATTCCCTTTATTTGGTATCGCACTGCCCCCTACCCCACCTTACGACATTAATGGCAAACTGAGCTATGCAAACAATGTATGGTCGTTTTCTGATTTCACCGGAACCATGGGACAAAGCGATATCAATGGCGATGTGAAATGGGATCGCTCTAATGCGCGCCCCAAGCTTACTGCGAATTTCTTATCGAAAAAGCTTGATTTACAGGATTTAGGGCCACTCATTGGCCTTGCGCCGCAAGACCCCGAATCTACCCAGCAAAAAGATCTTGCCGGGCGTGTCGAGGAAAGCTCCTATCTTATTCCCGACGTTCCGTTAGACATCACCCGTGTTGCTGCCATGGATGCTGACGTGACCTATAAAGGGGAAAGCGTGGTTTCGCCGTATCTTCCCCTCGATGATTTTACGCTTAATGTAACGCTGGATAATAGCCTGCTGCATATTGACCCGCTAAAATTCGGCACTGCCGATGGCGATGTAATTGCTACCATGCGCGTAAATGCCCGCGAAAAACCTGTGGCAATCGATTCCACATTCGAATTTTCCAGGCTCTCTTTGGCGCGCCTCACCGAAAGCGCTAATAAAACCCTGCCAATGACCGAAAAATCCGAAGGCATGATTGGTGGCACTGCTAAGCTAAGCGGCCACGGTATTTCGCTCAAAGAAATGCTGTCAAACGCCAATGGCAATGTAGGTATTGGGATGGAAGGAGGGCAAATCAGCAATCTATTAGTAGAATTAATAGGGTTAGATATTGCTCAGGGATTAGGGTTTTTCATCGCTGGCGATGAAGTGGTGCCTGTGCGCTGTATCATTGGCGATTTCGCCGTAAACGATGGTATCATGCAATCACGTGCTGTGGTAATAGATACTGCCGACACTAATATTCAGGGAAAAGGCACTATTAATCTTAAAAGCGAGGCACTGGATTTAATAATTGTTCCACAGCCTAAAGATGCCTCCATTGTAACACTACGCGTGCCATTGCGCGTTGAAGGCACACTCAAAAACCCCGATTTTGTTATCGAAAAAGGGCGCCTGCTTGCCAAAGGAGCCGGAGCCATTGCGCTTGGAGCGTTACTCACTCCGGCAGCCAGTTTATTGGCACTTGCCGAAGCGGGGTTAGGCGAAGACAGCAATTGTGCAGCATTGGTAAACTCAATGAACGCGCATAACAACACAAATGCTCAAACCGATAATGTGCCGCAAAACGCTAATGCGCCACAAGACGATGCACCGGCTAGCAAAACAGCACAGCAACCGGATGCACCTAAAACAGATCCATCCGATGCTACGCCTACACCTTT
>JAKUPQ010000008.1 GCA_022450665.1 Alphaproteobacteria bacterium
GCGGTGGCTCTTGGTTGCGCTTGTGCGCACGCGCACGGAATATATCATCCACGCTTGTTTTTTGGCCGGTTCCCCCCTGCACTGCTAATCCGGCAGGCTTGTTCAATACCAGTACAAAATTGTCTTCAAATAAAATCGCTTGCTCTAAATCATTGATTACCTGTTCAGAGATTTCCACTTTGTTCTGGCTGTTGCCTTGTGCTTCTTTTGGCGCCAGATCTTTCCAATCATCCGGAATGCTAAGTTTTTGTCCGGACACCAACCGCGTATTGGCTTCGGCTTTTTTGCCATCCAGCCGAACGATGCCCTTGCGCAGCGATTTTTGTAATAATCCATGTGACACATCGGGCATATGCCGCTTAAACCAGCGATCAACGCGAATGTCTTCATCGTCTTCGTGTATGTGACGTTCCATAATTTATCCTAATGTAGGGCGAAAAATATAAAGTCCTGTGGCCAACGCGCTAACGCATAATATTACTGATAACACAATATACACAGATGCTGCACCCCATTGCCCACGTTCGTACAAAGTCAACACGTCCAGCGAAAAAGTCGAAAAGGTTGTAAATGCGCCCAAAAACCCAATGGCCAGTGCATGGCGAATTTCATTCTGCATTGGTGGTAAGTACCGCGCCAGCATCGCCACCAACGCCCCCATAGCAAAACTGCCCAGCACATTTACCGCTAAGGTTGCATAAGGAAAGGCATCGCCTAGTCTTTTACCAACGGCCATCATCAGCGCATAACGGCCAAGCGCCCCGCCTGCTCCACCTAAAGCAACATATAACCACATCATGGCTCGTTCCTTTTTGCGCGCAGTTTTGCCCAGTATTACTGTCGTTTTTTTAGTTCGCGTTCAAATCCCCTTTCCAGAGGTTGATAATATTCTCGGCGGGGCAGTTCTTCAGGAAAGTAATTCTGTCCAGAAAATCCTTCCTCTGCATCATGATCATAGGCATAGCCACTGCCATAGCCTTCAGCTTTCATAAGCTTAGTAGGGGCATTGAGAATATGTTTAGGCGGCATTAACGATCCATGGCTGTGGGCATCGCGTCGCGCCTGTTTAAACGCCGCGTATCCTGCATTCGATTTTGGCGCCGTCCCCAGATATATCACCGCTTGAGCCAATGCCAAATCCCCTTCTGGCGATCCTAAAAATTCATATGCCTCTTTTGCTGCCAGCGCCTGATGCACCGCTTCAGGGTCTGCAAGTCCAATATCCTCCACCGCAAACCGTACAAGCCTTCGCGCAATATACAACGGATCCTCTCCCCCTGCCAGCATACGGTTAAACCAATAAAGCGCAGCATCCGCATCTGAGCCGCGTAATGACTTATGCAATGCACTAATCAGGTTATAATGGCTATCCTGATGCTTGTCATATACCGGCGCACGGCGGTGTATAAGCGCCACTAATGCGGGGGTATCAATGGTGCTTGGCGTTTTCACAGCAAACAATTCTTCAGCCATGTTCAGCAAATAGCGTCCGTCGCCATCGGCCATTGCCAGCAATGAAGCACGCGCTTCTTTTGTTAACTGCAATTGCTTTTCCATGCGCTGTTCTGCCCGTTGCAAAAGCTGCTCCAGCGCCACATCGTCTAAACGCTTCAACACCACCACCCGCGCCCGCGAAAGCAGTGCAGCGTTCAACTCAAAAGAAGGGTTTTCCGTAGTTGCTCCTATAAGCACAATGGTACCATTTTCCACATAAGGCAAAAATGCATCCTGCTGTGATCGGTTAAAGCGGTGAATCTCATCCACAAATAACAAGCTACGTGTACCCGTTTCTTTAAGCGCTGTTGCCCGCTCAAACACTTTTTTTAAATCTGCTACACCGGATGTTACTGCTGATATAATTTCCATATGATAACCGCTGGCTTTTGCTATCAAGCGCGCCAGCGTCGTTTTGCCACATCCGGGCGGGCCCCAGAATATCAGTGAATGATATTGCCCGCTTTCCATCATGCGATGTAAAAACCCACCGTTATCCAGCACATGTCCCTGTCCCACCACTTCATCCAGCACATTCGGGCGCAAGCGGTCAGCCAGCGGCCCCGCATCAATGTCTTGTAATGTATCAAACAGTGTTGTCATAAAGGGGTTATACCATGCGCCGTAAAGGGGTTCTAGCCTTATCGGATAGTGAAACCCAGCACCTGCTTTCCGCGTTTAAACGCAATTTGCCAGCTTTGCCGTGGTCGCGCCAATATACGCTCCAGTTCTTGGGTAGAGTTAATTTCCTCGCTCTCTACCTGAATAATTATATCTTTTGGTTTTAAAAAGCGGTTGCCGCTATCGCCAATCACCACCACGCCTTTTTCGATCATATTCAAATCTAATTCATTTGCCAAAGCGGGTGATAAATTAGCGACACGCAATCCATTAAACGGATGCGCACCACGTAATATACGTACGTCACGTGGCGGAGTTTCCGGCGGCGCAACCATATCTACTTTGGCTTCTTCCATTCTTCCTCTACGGAAAATACCAAACTTTACCGTTTCACCGATTTTGCTGGTACCTGTACGAAAACGCATTCCCTGTTCGTCCAGAATATCATTGCCTTCAATCGTCAAAATCACATCTTTGGGGCGCAATCCAGCGCGTCGCGCAGGGCTATAGTCAGCAACATCGTTAATTATTACCCCTTGAGGTTTTTCTAGTCCCAACGCCTCTGCCATTTCACGGGTTACGGGCTGCACATCAATTCCCAGCCATGGTCGAATTACATGTTTATTGCCAGAAACTCCGCTTGCCATCACGGTTTGCACCATATTGGACGGAATTGCAAAACCAATACCGTTCGATGCACCAGAAGTAGAATAAATTGCGGTATTCACACCCACCAAATTCCCCTCCATATCCACCAGCGCACCGCCCGAATTTCCCGGATTAATTGCAGCATCAGTTTGAATAAAAAACTGAAAGTCAGATACGCCCACTGTAGTGCGCGCCAATCCAGATACTATGCCGCTGGTAACCGTCTGCCCTACCCCAAAAGGATTACCAACCGCCAGCACCAAATCGCCCACTTCCAGCATATCTGCATCGCGCAGCGGCAGATAAGGAAATGCGGCTCCTTGTGCCTCTATCCGCACCAATGCCAGATCTGATTTTTTATCATTCAAAATGATTTTAGCATCAAATTCCCGACGATCATTCAATACAATTTTTACTTCCTGTGCGCCTTGTATCACATGGTTACTGGTAACAATCAGTCCATCTGGCCCAATAATCACTCCCGAACCCAATGAATTTTCTGTACGTTCGCCCATGGTAAGTCCAAGACCACTGAAAAAATGGCGAAAGAGGGGGTCATTCATAAATGGGTTTTGCAGTTGCACTTTGCGACTGGTGTAAATATTTACCACGGCAGGGGCAACTTTCTTTACCACTGGCGCAAAAGACAATTGCACTTGCGCCTGACTCTCCGGCACTGTCCGTTTTTCATCAGAACGGCTATAGCTTTGCGCTAGCGCCATGTTTCCCACGGCACAGAAAGTTGTCGCTACACATAGTGCGGTAGCAATACGCAATGTGCGAGAATTCTTAAAGTTATTTACACATAAAGCGCGCAGCAAAGAACCCATCCATTCCTCCTATGTCTTGCAAATAATGTGGCAAACACCGTAAATATCCTTCGGGCGTTATTAACTCGCCCAGCCCGCCTATTTCATCTGCTTGCACCGGCACTAATTCTGCTTGTGCTGCAAGCATAGGCAATACGTGATCCTCACCTTCTTCCGGCTCCAGCGAGCATGTAGAAAACACCAATATGCCGTTAGGCTTAAGCCATTGCATAGCGCGCAACAGCATTGTACGCTGTAATGCTGCTAGCTCCAATACATCTTTATCGCGCTTATTTTGCGCAATATCCGGATGACGGCGCAACGTTCCGGTGGCAGTACATGGGGCATCCAACAAAATAGCATCCCATTTTTCTTCCGGCTGCCATTGCAAAATATTCTGCGTTTCTACGTTGACCTGTGAAGAAATTTGCAATCGGCTTAAATTTTCATTGAGTCGTTGTACCCGCTTTGATGAGCGATCCACTGCGGTAACCTGCGCTCCCGCCATAGCCATTTGTGCGGTTTTTCCGCCCGGTGCGGCGCAAAGATCCAATACACGCTTTCCTTTGATATCGCCCAGCAACCGTATAGGCAAAGCAGCGGCAATATCCTGCACCCACCACTCTCCATCTGCATAACCTGACATTTCTTTAATAAGTGCATTCTCGTGCAAACGTATACTGCCTGTAGGCAACACACTGCCTTTAAGCTCTTCTGCCCAATGCTGCGGATTACTTTTTACGGTAATATCCAATTTTGGCTCTTGCAGATTAGCTTCGGCAATTGCTTGCGTTACAACACTACCATAGTTTTTCTCCCACCGTTGCCAAAGCCATGTGGGTGTTACAAGCTTGGCAACGTTATGGGATTGAAGCAACTCCTGCCCTTCACGATTCACTCGTTGCAACACGCCATTTACCAATTTTGCGAAACCACGGAATTTACTTCGTTTTACCAGCTCTACCGAAGAATGCACTGCTGCATGGCTTGGTACATTCAGCCACAACATCTGCACCACGCCTAAGCGCAATATATCTGCCACATAGGCGGCTTTTTTTTCATCAATAGGCTTTTGCATCACTTCGCTCAGTATGGCATTTGCCGGAGCATAATATCGCAAGCAGCCCATAGCCAATAGCATGGCGAAAGCCTTATCTCGCCTATCCATTGCACTCGCGCCCAATACCGCATCCAGCGCGGCGGTGCTGTCTTCACCTTTACGCATGTGGTGAAGAACGGATAAAGCAGCTTTACGGGGTTGCAGCGTGTCTGTCATAAGCCTATATATATTGTAAGTTAAATGAATAACAGGTTAAAGCATACTCATGTCCGAACAGCCAGAAAAAGAATTATCCGAACCACCAAAAAACCCTGAAAACGCACCTGCTGAAATTGGTGGCCCCAAAGGGCTTGAACCAACGCGCTATGGCGATTGGGAGGTAAATGGCCGTTGCAGCGACTTTTAATGGCATAAAAAATCACCAATCATGCCTTGAACGCTCTAAAATCACCCCTATATATATCATGTAAGCGCTGATAAACAGGCTTATCGCACAAAACGCCATAACGGGTTTTCGTGTGGACATTATATACGCAATTTATTGCTAAAAGGAGAATAGACATGCGTACATTTGATTTGACCCCATTATTTCGCTCCAGCGTAGGTTTTGACCGTTTGAATGACTTGTTAGACTCTGCCCAGCGTGGAGAAGAGCAAGCTACCTCTTATCCTCCCTACAACATAGAAAAACTGGGAGAAGATGAGTACTCGATCACCATGGCGGTGGCAGGTTTTCGTGAAGAAGACATTACCATCACTGCGCAGGAAAATCTTTTAGTTGTTTCTGGCAACATAAGCGGCGACAACAAGGACGAACGGATTTACTTACATAAAGGCATAGGCACCCGCGCTTTCGAGCGTAAGTTCAGCCTTGCCGATCATGTAAAAGTAACCGGTGCCGATTTAGATCACGGGCTGCTTGTGGTTAAACTCGTACATGAAGTGCCAGAAGCATATAAACCCCGAAACATTGCTATTAATGGCAATGTGGCTAAAAAAGCCATCAGCTCAAAGAAAGCGGCATAATATATTTCAGCATTCTGAATAAAAAAAACCCGCCAGTATTACGCTGGCGGGTTTTTTTCATTCATGCATCACCCTGACGGGCGCTTATTATCGCCCGATCAATTTTTATTGTCCGGCTTTTTAATAAGGTTGGCGATCATATCACGTCCGCCGTGATTGTCGATGTAATTTGCTAGCGCTACCACAACTTTACGATCAAATTCTTTTTCGCGGGCTTTCATCAAAATTTCCAATGCGTCATCCACTGGCATTGCTTTGCGATATGAGCGCGGGCTAACCATTCCAATAAACGCGTTGGCTGCCGACACGATTCGCGCTGTAATCAAAATGTCTTCGCCATTCATTTTCTGTGGGCCGCTACCATCCCAATGCTCCAGGCTCTGGCGCAGCGTATCGGTGACGGGGCCATCAAATTCCACGCCTTCCAGCAAATTAGCGCTTTCCAACAACGAATCGCGAATTGCTTTGCGTTCTTGTTCATTCAACGCACCCGGTTTGGTAAGCCACTCTGCCGGCACTTCCATCTTACCAATATTCATTACGGTTCCGGCAATTTCTGCGGTGCTTATCATAGGAGCCTCCAGCTCCATTCCCTGTGCCACTTCACGCGACAGCGTTGCAACCATCAGCGAATGATTAGCAGCATATGGGTCACGGCGATCGACCATTGCCACCAGTGTGTCCACCAAATCGCGCAATGTGCGCGCACGCTTCTCGCGCTCTGTTACCACTGCTGTAATATCTTGCTCCAACACCAACACCCCTTTGGTTCCCACAGGAACATTCGACATTGGCAAATGGTTCAGCGGAATATGTTTCACTCGGGTAATGTGCTCTACCCCCTCCACACGCTCACGATGTGTCCATATGATAGTTTTTTCATCTTGCAAAGCTGCGGTGCTGGCACGCTCGTATTCCATTGCGGTTACAGGCCCCAGCAAACCTTCAAGTTTTTTGCCCAACACCTCCTGCTGCGATAATTTCACACGTTCAGCAAATGCATCATTGGCAAAGCATACAATTTCGGCACCATTTACTATAAAAATAGATGAGGGCTGTGTATTGGTAACCAAAGCCAGCATATCCTCGCGAATTTTGGCTTTTTTGAGTGCCGCATCCAAACGGGCGGCCAAGCGTGACGCATCCCGCGATGTGCCATGGCGCCATGCGGCTATGATCACTGCAAATACCACCGCTACTACCAACAGCAACAACGCTATCAATGCATTTCTGGTGGCTACTGCATCGCCCAGCGCTTCGTTTTCGTCTACTTTTGTCATTACCCACCAGTTGGTGCCTGGCACTTTACGCCCTGTAACCAGCACTTTATTCTGGCGATAATCTGTATATATTCCAAACTGACCGGGTTCTTGCACCGCAAATGCTGCGGCAAGGCTGCCGTCCGACATCAGGCTATCTGGCATCGCTAAGTGTTTGCGCACAGGTTTAGTGCCATCGGCCAAAGGCGATAAATAGCTCACACCGCCATTTTCTGGGCGCAACAGCACCGTTTCTAAACTTGCTTCTATTACACCCGGATGGCGCAGCAAATTAAACAGGCTATCATCTACCTGTTTCACTCCCATTACCCATCCTACTTGTGCGCTTGTTTGGTCGACGCTCTGCACGTCATAGATAGGCAGCAAAAACCCCATACGTAAATCGGCGCCATCCGCATTGCTTATCATATCCATCATGTTGGACTCTGCTGGCGTTGCAGAATCTACAAATTCAGCAAGCTTGCCTTGTAATGGTGGCATATTCGGCGTGGCAATGCGCACTTCGCCCTGCATGTTCAACACGGCAATACCGCCACTATTTACCATTGGATTTTCATTCAACGGGTTATTCGCCAAAGGCGCGCTAAACCCACTGCGTTGCGCAGAAATTGTTAGCAAATGGCGCAAATATACTTCTTGAGTAGGGGTATCAATACCCATCGCGTCATCTGCTGTGGTATTACTACCTACAAATCTACGCACAGAGGTATTTTGAGCAATATTTTGTAGCTCACCAAATTGCGCTTCCAACCAGCCATCCACATCATTCAGGCGGCTATCGGCGATAAGGCTGAGGCGAATTTGCCAATTTTCGATATCGCGTTGAAACTGCCCTTGCGCAAACTGCAACACCACCAGCACCGATAGCGCCAACCCTAACGCCAGAATAAACGCGGTTATGTAAAGCCGGTTAAAATGTGGATCGCGTTGGGATACCATCGACATGCTAAATTCTTTCGTTGTGTTTGCATAACATGCTTTATTCATAGCCCTTTTGTGCTTGGCAAGCAACCGGCTTTGCACATATTGCTACAAAAGCTTTCACAAAACCGTAACTTGCGAAAAGACGTTGCAGAACCTATACTAAACAGCCTATCTACAAAAAAAAGTGGTGATAAATGGCTCCCGATACTCCCTCTCTCATCGTAGGCAACGTGCGTGTTACACAAGATTTTCTAGTCGATATTACCAAGCTGCGCCCTCCTTATGACCATGTTCCTGCCCAACAGGAAGCACAAGTAAGTTCCAAACTCGAAAACAATTGGAAGCTGCACATGATTTCGGATGTTAGCCGCACCGGATATGATGGCGCGCTATTTTCCACAGAGATTGAAGGCAAACCTCACTATGTAATCTACCACCAAGGCACAAATGATTTTAAAGATTTGCCAAGTATTGCCCGCCTTGCTAATTGCAAATCACCTCAACAACTGGACGAAGCAGTAACCTTTACCCAACAAGCACAAGAGCTGGTTGAGAAAAAGCATCCCGGAGAAGATGCTCCGCTCATTCAGTCTGGCTACTCTCTAGGTGGTGCGCTTGCTATTCTTGCCAGCAACGAAGATCAGCCTGTTATTACCTTTGAAGCACCGGTCACAAAAAAAATGCTTAAAGCAGCAGGACGTGATACCGAAGCTATGGGCGAGAACGTACTTGAAGTGCTGTCACCTCACGCCAACTTCATTAATTCCAATGATGCACATGTAGGTGAAGTTCTTGCTGCCGGTAAAAAATTCTGGACGCTACAGCCCGATCTTGAGCAGCCTCGCAATATGGCTTCATTTGAAGACTTTGTTGGCATGACAGCAGAAACTCATCGCATTCAGAATTTATCAAGAGGCTTAGATTCCCTTAAAACTCTGGAAGCAAAACCTTTCGATGAAACGGGTCGGCCTGAAAAAGCATGGGGAGCCATTACGCAATATGCAGATGATTTTGTTAACAAGGAACAAAATCATGAACCAGAGAGGGAAGAACGCCGCTTCGCGCGTGTAACTGCACTTGCAGATAGGTTTAATATTGATGATTTTATTGTTAATACAGGCGCGCAAATATTAGATAAATTTGCCAGTAGCCTTAGCAGAAGATATGCCGAAAATGATAAATCTCTTATCAATGTTCCTAAACCAAAAACCAACCTCCACGTCGAACAGGTGTTAGATCCGGAATTGGTAGAATTACAACAAGGTGAAGGCTCTCAAAAAGCGCCCGCCCCCACGCTAGCTCAAACTCCGGAAAAGCTTACACCGCCAGCGGCAAACCTTGCCACAGCATCATTTACGGAAATGGTAAAAGCCCAAAAGACTAGCAACCATACTACGCATATAGGTTGATAACGTTATCACCCAATGCCTCGATCCAGTAATTGATTGATTTTTCCTGCGCTGACCTCTATGCAATAGAGACTCATTGAAGCAAACAGGATTCTCATGACCCCGCAAAAAACCGAACGCCGTTGCCGTATTATTGCCACTGTTGGCCCTAAGACCAATCCGTTTCATTTGCTTGCTGCGGGGGCTACGGCATTTCGGCTCAATTTCAGCCACGGCACCCATGAAGAGCACCTGCTACGTATTAAGGCTATTCGCGCTGCCGAAGCAAAAACCGGACAATTCGTTCCTATTATTGCAGATTTACAAGGCCCAAAAATCCGCGTAGGCACATTTGAGCAAGAAACCATTCAATTGCGCTATGGGCAGGAAGTGACACTGGAGCTTTCGGATCAACCGGGCAAAGAAGGGCTTATTCGTTTGCCGCATCCCGAAATTTTAGAAGCTATTCAACCCGGCGATGAAATAAAACTCGACGACGGAATGATTGTACTCACTATCATTGCTAAAGAAAGTAATCAGCGGGTAACCGCTAAAGTAGACGTACCCGGCGAATTATCTGCACGCAAAGGCGTGAATGTTCCCACCCGCCAGCTTCCCATTTCAGCCATGACCGAAAAAGACAAGCGCGACCTTGCCTTTGCACTCGAAAACGAGCTGGATATCATTGCGCTAAGTTTTGTACAAACGCCCGAAGACGTTATCGAGGCCAAGCAAATTATTCAAGGCAAAGCCCTTGTGATTTCTAAAATAGAAAAACCCCTCGCGCTGGATAGTATCGAAGAAATTGTGGCACAATCAGATATGATTATGGTAGCGCGAGGTGATTTAGGCGTTGAGCTACCTACCGAGCAGGTCCCCTCTGCCCAGCGCCAGATTGTAAAGGCAAGTCGGCGCGCTGGCAAACCCGTGGTTGTTGCTACACAAATGCTGCAATCCATGGTAGATACCCCTATTCCCACCCGCGCCGAAGCATCGGATGTTGCCACGGCGGTATATATGGGAGTAGACGCGGTAATGCTAAGCGCCGAATCTGCTGTAGGTCGGCATCCTGAAGCTGCGGTCGCGATAATGGATCGTATCATCCGCGCCGTTGAGGCCGACCCCAGCTATTGGGAAGATTTATACGGTAGCCGCAAACAGCAACCCATAGCCACTATCGCCAACGCTCTGTGCAGTTCAGCGCGGGATATTGCGCTTTTGGTAAATGCCAAAGCGATATTTGCATTCACTTCGGGTGGCAGCACTGCATTTGCAGCGGCACGCGAACGCTCATCCTGCCCGCTATACGGCCTGACTCCTAATCGCGGCACCGCGCGCAAGCTTTCGTTAGTATGGGGTGTAACGCCTGTATTATCCCCCGAGCATGAAGACTCGGATGCCATGTTGGGATGGGCAGAAAGCTACGCTAAAGACACTCTGGGAGTCACTAAAGGCAATCATGTTATTGCTTTAGCTGGCACTCCCGTTGGCGTCGCAGGCACAACCAACACATTGAAACTGCTTAACTTATAGCGTCAATAATGCGGCGGCGGTCGTTCTGACGCTGTTTCAGCCGCCTCGCCATCGGCGCTGGCTTGTTCTTGCTGGTTTTTGAGCTTCATAACCACACGACGCAGCTCATTTATTTCTTTTTGCTGCTTATACAGTTCCTCACCCAGCGCCGTAATTTCATCTTGCTGATGTGAAACAATTTCTTGCAGCTTGATAATTTCCTCTTGCATCGCTTTTACCATTTATCTGCTGTTTGACTCATGGGCTAGTTGTGCATCTTCAACATGCAAGTCCACCCTATCCACGCCGTTCCAGCTATTCAGTTTTAACTGCCCCACCACATGCACCAATGCTCCGGCCTTAGCAGCAACAAAAACTTTCTCCAGCGGTGTGTTGGCGGCACGAAAGGCAATCGCCTGCAACCGCCCGCCATTGGCTTTGCCGCCAATCCCTCCATCAGTAAAAATACATCGCAAGTGATTCTCTCCCACTAGATCGCATTTCACCAATTGCAAATTAGCAAACGCAAATCGCGGGCTTGCATTGCCCATTCCAAACGGTTCGGCATTTTTTATTTGCTGCAAAAGCTCTCCTGTGGCGGCTTTCAGTGATAGTACTGCATCTACCGTAAGCGCCCGTTTTTCCGCATAGCGATGCACCGCTTCTTGCAGGCGTACATTGAAAAAATCACGCAGCTCATCAACTTTTTCCAATGCCACCGTAAATCCTGCAGCCATGGCATGTCCGCCACCGGCCTGTAAAATCTCATTGCTACGTGCTGCAACTACTGCCGCACCAAAATCAACACCGCTTACCGAACGCGCCGAAGCTTTTCCCAGCTCCCCTTCCCGCGCTATCACCGCTACGGGTTTATGAAATTTATCTTTTAGCCTACCGGCTACAATGCCAATTACGCCCGGATGCCAATTTCCCTCTACAACAATCACCGCATCGCTATCTGCGCGCGATTCAGCCAGAGCTGTCGCCTCGTCGAGGGCAAGACTTTCGAGTGTTTTGCGTTCTGCATTATGCTGATTCAACTGTTCTGCTATCATAACTGCCTCGGCGGCATCTTCGGTCGTCAATAGCCGCACGCCCAAATCAGATTTACCAACCCGTCCGCCGGCATTAATACGTGGCCCCAGCATAAAACCCAAATGATATGCCGCTGGCATTTCATCCATACCGGCCACATCTGCCAACGCCGCTAATCCAATATTACGCCGTTCTGCCAGCACTCTAATGCCTTGTGAGACGAAGGCGCGGTTCACTCCCTGCAACGCCACCACATCGCAAACCGTACCCAGCGCAACAAGGTCTAGCCAATTTAACGGGTTTGGGATTTCGCTATGCCCCTGAGCACGCAATACACGATTGGTTGCCACCACAAATAAAAAACATACCCCCACCGCAGCCATATGTTTATGTTCGCTGGTTTCGTCAAAACGGTTAGGATTCACCACCGCCACTGCCTGTGGCAACTGCACATCTCCAATGTGATGGTCCATCACAATCACATCCAGACCAATGTGTGCTGCATCGGCCAAAGGCGCAAATGATACCGCACCGCAATCCACCGTAATCACCAGCGATGCTCCCCGTGCTTTCAAGTCTTGCATCGCTGCGCTGTTGGGGCCATATCCCTCTATAATACGATCGGGAATATGTATAAGAATATTTCTCACACCCGTAGCGCGCAAATAGCGAAACAACAACGCCGCGCTGGTAGCGCCATCTACATCATAATCGCCAAAAATTGCAATGGTTTCATTATTAGCTATGGCGATTGCCAGTCGCTCGGCAGCTTTGTCCATATCCAGCAAATGTGAAGGATCAGGCAGCAGGTTTCGCAATGTGGGCGCTAAAAAATCTTCTGCTGTGGTGCTGTCAAGTCCACGTCCCACCAATATCCGCGCTAAAATTTCAGAAATCTGCAATTGCTGCGTAATCGCCAGCAACGCCCGCTCGTTCACAGGACGCAATTGCCAGCGATAGCCCATTGCCGAATGGGAAACATTCAACAACGCTTGCGGATGCTGCTCTGCTAACGCAGACATGCGATATCCATTAATGCATTACTCGCCATCAACATCTGCAGGATCACCACCGGCTTTTAAATCGAAGAAATGTTCGGCTTCCACGTAACGAATTGTTCCGGTTTTAGAGCGCATAACAATGCTTTGCGTGGTAGCGCGGCTGGGAGTGCGATGCACACCTTTAAGCATCGAACCATCGGTCACACCGGTTGCGGCAAACATTACATCTCCGCTTGCAAGTTCATCGCGGGTATATTTTTTATTCAAATCATCGATGCCCATGCGTTTAGCGCGCTCACGTTGCTCATCATCATCAAACAGCAATCGCCCTTGCATAAATCCGCCAGTGCAGCGCAAAGCTGCTGCGGCCAACACACCTTCGGGTGCACCGCCACTGCCAAAGTAAATATCCACCGTACTGTTTTCGCGAGCGAGTGCAATAATGCCCGCCACATCGCCGTCGCCAATCAATTGAATCCGCGCGCCTGCTGCGCGCACTTCGGCAATAAGTTTTTCGTGGCGGGGGCGATCCAATATTACCGCCATTAAGTTTTCTACTCTACAGCCTTTGGCTTTTGCCAGATTTTGTAGGTTTTGCGTGGGCGTATTGTCCAAATCAACCGTATCTTCAGGCACGTTAGGGCCAATGGCAATTTTGTCCATATATACATCTGGCGCGTGTAAGAAACCGCCTTTTTCTGCAATCGCCAGCACTGCAAGCGAGTTTGGACCGCCTGTAGCGCAAATGGTTGTGCCTTCCAAAGGATCAAGGGCAATATCTACTTTAGGGCCGTGTCCGGTGCCTACTTTTTCACCAATATAGAGCATTGGCGCTTTATCGCGCTCACCCTCGCCAATAACGACCGTGCCCTCAATATTCAGCGTATTAAGCACCCGGCGCATGGCATTTACGGCAGCCTGATCGGCAGCTTTTTCCTCGCCCCGCCCTGTCCATTTTGATGCAGCCAGTGCCGCCGCCTCTACCACGCGCACCGTTTCAAGTGCGAGGTTACGATCCATCGTATAATTTTCGACATATACCGGTGCCTGAGCAGAACTTGTCATAATGTTTTCCTTTATTATTCTGCCATTGCGGCAGGTGTTTCTATACGAATACGCTGTGGCTTATGCATCACCGCATCCAGCGCCGAAATTTGCTGTAATGCTGCTTCCATTGCCGACTCTCGTGCTTCGTGGGTCGTAAGAGCAATTTCTACCATTTCACCCGGCTGGCGCGAATGCTGTACAAAAGAGCGCATCGAGATTGCATGCTCGCGAAAAATTCCCGTCACATCGGCCAGCACTCCCGGCTTATCCACTACATCCAACCGTATATAATAGCTACTTAATAATGTTTCCATCGGTGCCATGGTTTGCGGCTTTAAATCGCTTGTCGGTATGGTAAACGGGGTAAATCCTCCGCCACGGGCAATATCAATCAAATCAGATACCACGGAACTTGCCGTTGGCCCTGCACCTGCGCCTTTACCTTCAAAAACCACCGTTCCTACTGCATCGCCATAGCCTACGACGGCATTATAAGCACCATCTACTTTGGCGATAGGGGCATCTTCTTCCACAAAACACGGATGCACGCGCTGTTCTATTCCACGGGATGTTTGGGCGGTGATGCCAAGTAATTTAATCACGTAGCCCAGTTCTTTAGCATATAACATATCGCTTGCGCTAATGCTACGGATACCCTCGATATGCACTGCCGTGAAATCTACGGGGCATCCATAGGCGAGGCTGCTGATTATAGCAAGCTTATGTGCAGCATCCACTCCATCAATATCAAAGCTTGGGTCGGCTTCGGCATATCCCAGCTTTTGCGCTTCGGTTAGCACGTCATCAAAATCGCGCCCCTGATTGCGCATGGTCGATAAAATGTAATTAGACGTACCGTTCAATATACCTTCAATGCGTAAAAAGCGGTTTGCTCCCAATCCCGTACGCAAAGCTTGTATAATTGGAATACCTCCCGCAACCGCTGCCTCGAATGCTAAGGCTGCATTGTGTTTTTCTGCGAGTTGTGCAAGATGAAATCCGTGATGTGCAATTAATGCCTTATTTGCGGTAACCACCGATTTTCCTGCCTCGAGTGCCGCTTCGCAGAGAGATTTTGCCACACCTTCTGCGCCACCAATCAGCTCGACTATCACATCCACTCTATCATTATGCACCAAATCTAGGGGGTTATCATGCCATTGCAAAGCGGATATATCTACACCACGCTCACGTGATTTATCCCGTGACGATACGGCCACCACCTGTATATCACAGCCGCTACGTTGGCCAATCAGTGCCGCATTATCGTGCAGCAACTTTAATGTACCAATGCCGACTGTTCCCAATCCGGCGATACCAATGTTAAGCGGCGGCTGGCTCATGCGGATTCCTCGCGCAAGCTTTGCTTATGTTTTTCAGGGTCTTCAGACAAGAATTGTTTAATATTGCGCACAGCCTGACGTATGCGTTGTTTGTTTTCCACCATCGCAATACGTACATGCGTATCGCCATATTCGCCAAAACCTATGCCCGGCGCCACCGCTACTTCTGCATGTTTTAACAGCAACTTAGAAAATGCAAGCGATCCAATATCTGCATATTGCGGCGGTAATGGCGCCCATATAAACATGCTTGCGGTGGGGCTTGGCACGTCCCATCCTGCATCGCGCAACCCATTCACCAAAACATCACGCCGCTCCCGATAGATGGTGCGAGTGCTCTCGACACAATCTTGCGGGCCATTCAGTGCAGCTGTGGCTGCCACTTGCACTGGTGTGAACGCGCCATAATCCAAATAGGATTTGATCCGCGCAAGGGCTTTTATTAACCGTGGATTACCCACGGCAAAACCAATGCGCCATCCGGCCATGCTGTATGTTTTACTTACGCTAGTAAACTCTACAGCAATTTCTTTTGCTCCTGGCACTTGCAAAATAGACGGCGGCGGATTGCCATCAAAATAAATCTCGCAATAGGCTAAATCCGACAATATGTAGATATTATGCGCACGACAAAACGCTACAATTTTAGAATAAAATTCCAAATCCACTACTTCGGTAGTTGGGTTACACGGATAGTTAAGCACCAGTGCAACCGGCTTTGGGCTAGCATGACGTACTGCCCGTTCCAACTGCTCCATTAAGTCGTGATTCGGGGTCTTTGGCAAGTGCCATAGCGCTGCACCGGCAATGGTAAATCCATAAGGATGAATAGGATAGCTGGGATTTGGCACCAACATAATATCACCCGGCGCGGTAATGGCTTGTGCCAAATTGGCTAGTCCTTCTTTCGAGCCAATAGTGACAATCACCTCGGTTTCAAAGTCCAGATCCACATTAAAACGGCGTTTATAATAGGCGGCTTGTGCTTTGCGTAATCCCAGAATTCCCCGCGACATCGAATAGCCATGCGCCTTAGGGTCACCTGCAACTTCTTTGAGTTTTTCCACGATATGCGTCGGCGTTGGCAAATCAGGGTTGCCCATACCAAAATCTATAATATCGCGACCTGCAGCGCGTTCTCGCGCTTTCATGGCGTTTACTTCAGCAAACACATAAGGCGGCAAGCGCCGTTCACGATAGAATTCATCATGCATGAGGGTTGTACCAGCCTTAGTAGCCTTCGTCCACCTGCACTTGCCGTGCGTAGCGCTGCATATATACAGCCTGACGGCGTGTCGCATAACGCGACTCAGGCAATGTGCGCGTTGCACGGTTATAGGTAGATGGCGGAGTTAGCTGCACACCTGCAGCGTTTTGCTCAGGCATAACCGGCACAGCAGAAACCGAGGCAACTTGTGGTGTAGGCACAACTTGGACTTCATCAATAGGAGCGGCCATTTGCTGCGCGGGATCTTCATACAAGCTCACCCATTCTCCTTCTACAATCACTTCGTTCTGCGGAGTAATCGTAGAATGTTGGGGCTGATGCATAGCCAGATTTTTAGGTTGTTGCGAGGCGAGAGATGCAGGAGTTGGCATTACCGGCTCTTGCTGCTGCATCATCATAGGATCTTCCATAGGCGGCTGGCGTAGAATCACCGGTTCCATAGGAGGCTCCTGCAACACAATTTGCTCTTGCTGCGGGGCTGGGTTAGCGTTCCAACTTGGTGCGGTTGGTGTGCGACGCAATGCTTGCTGGTTAGGCGCTACATATGGCGCGGCTTGCTGCGTCTGCTGCATGGTTGGATTTTGAGGCAAACTTGCCATTTGCTGGGGGCGGTTACTTTCCATAATCACCACTTCTTCACCACCAACGGCTTCATAAGCAGGCATTGGCTGTACATCCGATGGAAGCACTTGGCCATAGGAATCCATCGAATAATCTGCCGAATAATCCGCCGAATATTGTGGCTCCTGATAGTCATTTTCTGCCGGAATTTCGTTTGCTATCAATGCTGCGAATTCGGCATCAATTTCGTTTTCCGTATAAAGCCCACCAGACTCAACGGGCATCTCGCCCCCCATATCCGAGGCCATTTGCGCATTCAACTGCATATTTTGCTGTTGCGAATCCATACGCGCCTGTTGCATATCCGCCATACGCGCATTACGGCTATTTCCTACCGCATCCACACGTTCGGGACGTGAAGGAACACTTGCTAAGGACGGATAGGCTTCCGTATCTTCCATTTCCACAGGTGTGAAGTGCTCATCCATGACAACCATCTCTTCTGCGATAATCACTTCAGATTGGGGTTCCGACCATTCGGTGCGCCCCTGTTCGATTTCGCTTTTCACACGCTCCCACTCTTCTTGTGACTGGTCGTGCATGGCAACATTCGCTTCCATACCAGGTAACACATAATTTTCTTCCATCTCGAAAGCAGGCACATCAGCACCCATTTCCATGGCAGCAACAGGAGCGGCGGCGGCATAGCTTGCACTTACTACAGTTTGTGTTTCAACACTGGTATTGGGGCCATCGTTCAGCTTTGGAACGCGGCGTTGCTTTGGCATAGCGGCCTCTGGCTGCGCTTTATCGGCGTAAAGCCACGAGAACATGCCTTTTTCTTCTTTTTGAGCGGGCGACATTTGCGAAGGCGCTGTAGCCATAACCTTAGGCTGCTGCTCGGCTGGCACTCCCTTATATTGCGATCCAACTCGTGTATTGGGGTTTGCTTCTGGCGTTTTCAGCATTGATTCATCCGGCAGAGGACGCCCCATGCCATCAAGATCGGGGTTACTTTTTGGCGCACGCAGTTCACCGGTAATTTTTGTCTGTTGTCTGTCATCTTTATTGCCAGAGCACGCTGCCACCAAAAGGCTGCTAGCCGCTGTTGCCACCAAAATATTACGCAGTGTTTTATTCATAGTAATCGTCATGTCCAAATCCTTATACACGTGGCACGGCGCCACATGACAATGTTAAATCTCTGTTTGCGCCCTGCACAGCTAAGGGTTACACTGCTACGCCAACACATAAACACGCTTATACGGCATTTTTATATTATTTAATGAGTTGCACCATAGCGCGATGCCGCCTTTCATGCAATCGAGTTTTTAGCATTTTACAGGGATTATCATGGTAGAGTCAAAGTCTGACAACAAAGAAAAATGCCTTTCAAGCGCACAGGATTTTGCGCAGAATTTGCAGAAAATTGGCGAACGTTCACAGCAATTGCTTGAAGTATATATGCAATCGCAGCAGGAGCCTGAAATGAACGACTCACTGCATATCAGTAACGCGTTTTTACAGCTATTTGAAAGGATGCTTTCCGACCCCACCAAAATCTGGGAAATTCAAATGGCTTGGTGGCAAAGCTATATGGAACTTTGGAACGAAACCGCCAAGTCTTTTGCTGGCGAGCCTTCACGCACCATCGCCCATGCCAACCCAAAAGATCGCCGTTTTAAGGATAAAGCATGGCAGGAGAACGTGGTGTTTGACTTTCTCAAACAATCCTACCTTCTCGCCTCCGACCATTTGCAGCAAATGGTTGAAGATGTAGAAGGTCTGGAGCCACATACCCGCCAGAAAATCGAGTTCTACACGCGACAATATGTGGATGCTATGTCCCCCAGCAATTTTCTGATGACCAATCCGGAGGTATTACGCACCACCCTCGAAAGTGGCGGCGAAAATCTTGTGAGCGGCCTTGAAAACATGCTTGAGGACCTTAAGCGGGGCAAAGGAAAACTCCACATTAATATGACCGATACCGATGCGTTTACGGTGGGAAAAAATCTTGGGATAACCAAAGGAAGTGTTATATTCCAAAATGCACTTATGCAGCTTATTCAATATGAACCAACCACCGAGAAAGTTCACAAGACTCCCATATTAGTGATGCCTGCATGGATTAATAAGTATTATATTCTCGATCTGAAACCCGAAAACTCACTGGTGAAATGGCTCACCGATCAAGGCTATACGGTGTTTATTATTTCGTGGGTGAATCCTGATGCGAAAATGAGCCAAAAAACTTTTGAAGACTACATGAACCAAGGCCCTCTCGCCGCGCTAGATGCTATCGAATCCGCTACCGGAGAAACGCAGGTTTCGGCCATTGGTTATTGTTTAGGTGGCACATTGCTGGCTTCTACTCTTGCTTATCTTCACGCCACAAAGAAATCTAGCCGCATTGTCTCTGCCACATATCTCACCACGATGGTTGATTTTGCCGATTCGGGCGAGCTGTCTGTTTTTATCGATGAAGATCAAATTCAGGCGCTGGAAAATAAAATGCAAAAGCAAGGAGGCATGCTACAAGGCAGCGATATGGCGACCACCTTTAATTTACTTCGTGCCAATGATTTGATCTGGTCATTCGTGGTGAACAATTATTTGCTGGGTAAAGACCCGTTTCCATTTGACCTGCTCTATTGGAACAGTGATTCAACACGCATGCCCATGGTGATGCACAGCTTTTATTTGCGCAAAATGTATCAGGAAAATCTGCTGGTTAAAAAAGGCGGTATTGTATTAAACGATACCCCGCTGGATTTATCTGCAATCGACACGCCATCTTATGTATTATCTACCCGTGAAGATCATATTGCGCCTTGGCAGGCAACTTATCGCGCCACGCAAATTTATCAAGGTGATGTGCGTTTTGTTCTGGCTGCCTCTGGTCATGTGGCTGGAGTAATTAATCCACCCGTCAAAAACAAATATTGCTTTTGGACAAAGCCGGATTCAACAAAACAATACCCAGATGATACGCAGAGTTTTCTTGCAGTTGCAAAGGAGCATTCAGGTTCGTGGTGGAATGACTGGTTGAAATGGCACGCACCCTATAATGGCAAAAAAGTTGCGGCGCGTAAAGTTGGTGATGGCAAACTCAAGCCCATCGAAGATGCACCCGGCTCATATGTAAAAATGGATAAGTAAGTTATTTTTTTCTGCGGGGCGGGATGCTGGCGCTTTTTTCCATCTCGCGGATGTAGTTTTGTCCCAGATCCACATAATGCTGTGCCGACACATAAATATATTGGGTTTCTTCACGGGTTAAATCACGGAAAAATTTTGCCGGACTTCCTGCCCATAACTCACCACCGCGCACTTGTTTTCCCGGAGTCAACAAGGCACCTGCGGCAAGCATACCTTCGCTTTTAATAATGGCTTTGTCCATTACCGTTGCACCCATGCCCACAAAACTTCCATCTTCGAGGGTACAGCCATGGATAATGGCTTTATGACCAATGGTAACATTGCTACCAATATATGTAGGGGCGACCTCATGAGTAACATGTACCACCGTCCCATCCTGCACATTTGTATTATTTCCAATGCGAATGGAGTTTATATCCCCGCGAATAACGCAACCAAACCAGATATTGGTATCTTCGCCTATTTCCACATCGCCAATAATAACCGCGCCCGGAGCAATGAATGCCGATGGAGCAATTTTTGGTGACTTACCCTTGTAAGGTAAAATGAGAGGTTCCATAGATTTATGCCTTAAAATCCATGCGGCCAGTTATCGAATCCCGTATAATCAGGTTCTTCACCAAGCAATTTGGTTGCACGCGCCAGGTTTTCTTTCACATGCGGAGCGCCACGGCGCAGCTCGCGCCACATTTGACGCCCTTGGCTACGCAAATCCATAGAAGTTGCTGCATTCATGGTATAAACCCAAATCATACATGCATACATCATGGGTGGTTGTTGGTTGTGTTTGAACTCCTGAATCATTTGTCCCAGCTTGGCACAGGCTTGTTGATTCAACTCATATTTCATATTCGTCAGCAGCAAATCGTAGCCATCTTCTTTTACTTTGTGACGCACATATGTAGCCAAAAGCAATGTGTAGCCCAAATCCACGTCGTTGCGTTCGCGGATGGTTTTGACAAAAGCCTCCATTTGCTGTTGCCGCTCAGCAATTTGTTTTTTAACTTTAAATTTACCCAATAGTCCCATTAACTCATTCTTTCCACATCAACGATGTATAATCTCAACAGATATGCTGCGCGCATATTACGGGAAAAATGCACTAACGCCAAGCCCTGTTGTTTCATCAAATGCAAATTTGATGTTAAAATTCTGCAACGCTTGTCCCGATGCACCTTTCAAGAGGTTATCGATTACTGATATTATAATGACTCTTCCCGCTTGTCTATCAGGATAAACACCTATGATACAACGGTTACTTCCTCGCACCTGATGGGTAGTTGGAATGGGATCGTTTTCATCACAAATTGTCACAAAAGGCAAGCCCTCATATGCGCGTTTCAAGCCATTTCTTACTTCATTCACCGTTACGCCTATATCCAGCGAAGCATAAATGGTAGACAAGATGCCACGGTTCATGGGGATTAAGTGCGGTGTAAAGCTTACTGTAACGTTGCGCCCAGCGGCCAATGACAATCCCTGCTCGATCTCAGGGCAATGCCGGTGACTACCCACCGCATAAGCTCCAACCCCCTCATTTATTTCGCAAAATATATTGCTTTGTCTGGTAGCGCGACCTGCCCCTGTCACGCCGGATTTGGCATCAATTACCAACATATCGCCGGTAATCAATTCCAGCTTCAGCAAGGGTATCAGTGGCAACTGCACCGAGGTGGGATAACATCCTGGACAGGCAATAATACGCGCCTCCGCAATGGCTTCACGATTAATTTCACTCAATCCATATACCGCTTCTGCCAACAAATCTGCATTAAGATGCGGTTCTCCATACCATTGTTCATATACGTCTGCATCCCGCAACCGATAATCAGCAGATAAGTCAATGACCACCACATGGGAGGGAATGGCGGCAATGGTTTTTTGGCTGGCACCATGTGGCAAACAGCAAAATGCAACATCAATATGCGTCCAATCCACGGCATCAAGCGTGCTAATTTCTGGTAAATCCACCCCGTTAAAATGCGGATAAATGCTAGCGATAGGTTTGCCAGCGCTGCTATCTCCCACCAATGCAACAATTTCTGCGTAGGGATGCACCAGCAATAAGCGTAACAATTCAGCGCCCGTGTAACCACTGGCTCCTAAAACCGCTACACGCTTTGCAGATTGTGTCATAATACATCCCTAATCCATTGTTCAAAAAAAAGAGGCGCCCGAGAGCGCCTCCGTAATCTTTTTCGAAATAATGCCTTGCAGCAAATTAACGCTTGGAGAACTGGAAGCTCTTGCGTGCTTTTGCGCGGCCATATTTCTTACGCTCAACAACGCGGCTATCGCGAGTGAGGAAACCACCTTGACGCAAGGCGGTGTGGAATTCTGGGTTATATTTGTCTAACGCACGGCTGATTGCATGACGTACTGCACCGGCCTGGCCAGATAAACCGCCGCCTTTAACGGTGCAAACAACATCATAACCACCGGTTGCGCGTACGGCAACGAAAGGCTGGTTAATGATCATGCGCAACACAGGGCGGGCAAAATATCTTGCCACTTCGCGACCATTCACAGTAATAACGCCTTTACCGGGCTTTACCCATGCGCGGGCAGTAGCATCTTTACGACGTCCGGTAGCATAAGCACGACCCAGATCATCAATCTGTGGCTTGCGTTCTTTGGCTTCGGTTGCTTCAGCAGTGGCCATAATAAATCCTCTTAACTTCGCTCTTAGCGTTTATTTTTGGGGTTGCGCGCCGCATAATCCAACACTTGTGGCTTTTGCGCTTCATGGGGATGCTCATTTCCGGCATATACATGCAGCTTTCTCAGCTGTTGACGTGCCAGTGGGCTTTCTTTCGGCATCATGCGCTCAATAGCTTTTTGCATCACACGCTCAGGGAAACGACCATCTAAAATCTTATCGGCGGTGCGCTCTTTCAATCCACCAGGATATCCGGTATGCCAGTAATAAGTTTTATTGGTGCGTTTTTTGCCGGTAAGTTTCACCTTATCTGCATTAACGATGATCACATGATCGCCACAATCCATATGAGGGGTAAACATGGGTTTATGTTTTCCACGCAGCATTTTCGCTACTTCGCTGGAAAGACGGCCAAGGATTACATCTTCGGCGTCGATTACCCACCAGTTATTTTCAATATCAGCCGGTTTGGCGGAATAAGTTTTCATGGTCTTGCCACTTCTACAATTCGGGTTACGTTTCAGAGCCGTTTGCTCTGAGTTTATACGTACTAATCCTCGCTATCTCTATAGCGGGAGTCGGAAAATATGTCAGATATCCCCCCAATGTCAACGGTAAAATGCGTTACTGCGCGTTTTTTTCGCAGACACTTTATGAAGCTGCTGTATCTACACCATTATAAAGCACGTTCTAACCGCCTCATCAATTGTCGGAATAGATCGGCAAATAGACACTAAACACACTGCCCTTACCTACAACGCTATCAATGGTCATAACGCCGCGATGGCGGTGTACAATATGCTTTACAATTGCCAAGCCCAGTCCGGTTCCGCCCACTTTACGGGTACGGGCAGTATCCACGCGATAAAAACGCTCGGTCAGGCGAGGAATGTGTTCTTTAGGGATACCATCGCCTTTATCACGTACCGATAAGCAAATTGCGCGGTCATAGGTGCGGAAATTTGCTATGCTTGGAAAGCTGGTTGATACCCGTAAATTTATGGTTACATCACTTCCTGCCACACCATATTTGATCGCATTGCCCACCAAATTATGCACCACCTGCGCCAACTCGCCTTCATCGCCGCGCACTGCCGGAATATTGTCTTTCATATCTACGCGAAGCTGCATATTTTTTTGTTGTGCCGCCCAGTCAAAATGCTGAATTTCACGACGCACTAGCTTCACAAGACTTACTTTTTCCATGGGCGGTTTGCTAGCATCCACCTCAACTTTGGACAGCGTCAGCAAATCCTGCACCAGTTGCGACATACGCTGCGCTTGATCATTCATGAGTTTCAAAAACTGCTCATGCGCCTCTTTGTCGTCTTTGGCTGGGCCTTGCAGGGTTTCGATAAACCCTATAATGCTTGCCAATGGCGTGCGGATTTCGTGGCTGGCATTTGCCACAAAATCAGCGCGCATTTGCTCGCCCCTCTTAATTTCAGTGATGTCTGTCAGTGTAATAACTGTGGATATCCCCCCTGACGATGGCACCGGAAAACGCTCGATAATTGCCTTAAAATCACGGGTAGAAGGATCTTCAATCCGAAATTCAATTTCGCGCCCTTTCATATCTTCTACTACCGCGTATACCGTACCTAAAAGACTTTCGTTAGGAATCACTTCCTTTAGCGGTTTTTTTGCCAGATTTTGTCCAAAAATACTCCGTGCAGCGCGGTTAGTGCGTACCACGCGGTTTTCATTATCCAACATAATCAAAATGTCTGGTATGGTATCCACCAGAATTTCGCGTTCGATAATGATATTTTCCATTTGTTGCTTTTTACGTTCCCATGAGCGATTCAGCCGCATCAACGCATCCGAAAGGCGGCCTACCGTATTCAACACACTCAGATAGGGGGCATCTACTTTTCTATCTTGTGCCAACGCCGCCACATAGTCGGTAAGCGACATTACATTGGCTAAAAACGGATACACGAAAATTATCGAGGCGAATAAAATGCCAATATAGGCATAAAAGAAATGCGTCAGACTAAACAGCCCAAGCACCACGTATAAGGACAACACCATCAAGGGGGGCAACGATACAATCATCACTGCTTTTACAAGCATCGTCAGCGATATGATGGGTTTACGCATGGGTTTCAATCCAACAGTTTATGGCCAAAATCATGAGCCAAAAGTTCGAGGCGGCAACTCATAACAGTTATGGCGCTCCTCATCGCGGATGTAAATAACCAAATGCCCTTATTGCATCACCTTACATCGTGTCAAAAAAGAAAAACTGCCAGAGGCAGAGGATGCCCTTGGCAGTTTTTCTTGGCCGTAGCCTGTTGGTGCTGAGTTTCGTACTTCGGGTGGCGGCCTACTTCAGGTGGTGGATGGGGGATCGACGGTCAGGATGTTCCTGAGGTCGAAGGGCTTCCAGCCAAGTCCTGTGACTTTCGCCACGTAGGTCTCGCCGATGATCATCTCTCCGTACGTGTTCGAAGCGGTGAACTTCGTGTAGACGCGAGATCCGGTGACCTTGAAGGTCTCTTTCTGGCGATCGCCGGTCTTCTCATCGATCACGGTGGCCCAGACGTAGAAGTCGGACTGGTTGAACTCGGGGTCGCTGATGTGCTCCTTGCCGGTGACGGTGATCGTGATGGTGTCCTTGGTGACTACCTGAATCCCGATGTTTCCGGCGATGACGACAGCGATGATGCAACCCACGATGGCGAAGAAACGAGGCGGCGTGAGCCAATTGAGCCAACGAAACGGCATGGTACGCTCCAATCGGAGTAGAGAATCCTGTGGATTCATGAGTAGGACATTGCCTGTAGTTTTGCGGGAAGCGCGAGATTCCTTTCGGAGAGTCGGTAGGTGCAATTGCAAAACAAGTGAATCTGGTAATAGTAAATTAAAATGATGACAAAATTATGACATCAGGATGCAGCCGTACCAAAAAGATCATATTCATCGGCATCTTCAATATAAACCTGAATAATATCACCCGGCAAACACCGTTTTTTACCCATAGCAACATGCACCACACCGTCAATTTCCGGTGCATCGGCTGCGGTTCGGCCCGTAACGGTCTTACCTGCAACTTCATCCACCATCACATCCACTACATGGCCAATTTTACGCGCCAGACGTGCGGCAGAAATTTCTTGCTGATGCTGCATGAAGCGATGCCAGCGTTCTTCTTTCACCGCTTCCGGCACTTCGTCCAACCCTAAGTCATTCGCACGCGCTCCTTCTACCGGCTCATATTTAAAGCACCCTACTCTATCCAGCTGGGCTTCGGTCAACCAATCAAGTAGCAGTTGAAAATCTTCTTCAGTTTCCCCTGGAAAACCTACAATAAACGTAGAACGAATTGCCAGCTCAGGGCAAATTTCCCGCCATGCTTTAATGCGCTCTAAAGTTTTGGTGATATTGCCTGGGCGCTTCATTGCCTTCAACACTTTAGGGCTGGCATGTTGAAACGGAATATCCAGATATGGCAGAATTTTACCCTCGGCCATCAACGGAATCACATCATCCACATGAGGATAGGGATACACATAATGCAAGCGCGTCCAAACGCCTAACTCCCCTAATCCTATGCACAAATCTAAGAACCGCGATTGATACTCCGTATCGCGCCATGTATCGGCTGCGTATTTAATATCCACGCCATAGGCGCTGGTATCTTGCGAAATGACCAACAGCTCTTTTACGCCACCTTTTACCAGATTCTCCGCCTCTTGCAGCACCTCGCCTACCAGACGACTCGCTAGTTTTCCGCGCAAATCGGGTATTATACAAAAACTACAGCTATTATTACAACCTTCTGATATTTTTAAATAAGCATAATGACGGGGAGTGAGTTTAATGCCATGGGCAGGAAGCAGATCAACAAATGGATCATGCAGCGGTGGCACGACTTCATGAACCGCATTTAATACATTTTCGTATTGTTGTGGCCCTGTAATTGCAGCCACCATGGGGTATTGCGCACGAATTACATCCGGCTCTGCGCCAAGGCATCCGGTAACAACTACTTTACCGTTTTCGGCCATCGCCTCGCCAATAGCATCCAGCGACTCATTGCGCGCCGAATCTAAAAAACCGCAAGTATTAACCACCACCACATCTGCACCGTCATAGCTGGGGGAGATTTCATAGCCTTCAGCACGCAATTGCGTGAGTATGCGCTCGGAATCTACTAATGCTTTTGGGCAGCCCAAGCTGACGAAACCCACTTTTGGTGCTGCTTGCGTCATGTTCCTATCCCTATGAAATTTCACTATGTTCTAAAGTTGGCGGAATATAGTGAAAAACCACCCCCAAAGCAAGATATGTTTATAATGCAAGCCTAGTGCGGTTTTGCTTGCTAATTCACATTTGTATATGTATTATATCTTCGCTTCCACCCCATGCATCGCTGTTACTAAACAATACAAGATTCCTGCATCCTATATATGCATATTATATAGGTAAAACAAAGGGCTGTACAATATCAACTCTGCTGAGGTAGGAACATTCTTATGAACACAGAAATTGCTTCGATCAGACAGCGCGAAAAATTTAAATCGCTTTTACGGGAACGCGGGATATCACTGCGTCGCATGTCTATAGATTTAGGATTAAATGAATCCTACTTCCAGCAATTTGTTACTTATGGCCGTCCTTCATATATAGAAGGAAACGTGTTGGAGCTTGCCGCGCAATATTTGGATATCAGCGCCGATGTGTTAGCGCCCGCCGGACTGAACGAGCCAGAGCGAACCACACCATACGAAACCAGCGGCTATAAACACAACGATGGAACAATTGCGGTGATCCCCTGCTATGATTTATCCGTTAAGCTTGCGGCGGATGATTGGCGAAATGAGCAGTATCAAACGCACCACATGACC
Source organism: Alphaproteobacteria bacterium (assembly GCA_022450665.1). GTDB lineage: Bacteria > Pseudomonadota > Alphaproteobacteria > Rickettsiales > VGDC01 > JAKUPQ01. The sequence goes on from JAKUPQ010000008.1 coordinate 27,652, forward strand.
TTTTCACGACAGATGCTGCGAAGCATCACACCGGTTTTGCCCGATAATCTGGCAATGCTGGTTGTTGCAAATGATGCGATGTCGCCATTATTGCAACAAGGCGACAATGTTCTGCTTGATTGCACCTGCACCACCGCCACACAAGATGGTATTTATGCAATTCTTCACGATTCGTATATGCTTATTAAGCGCCTGACCATCGACCCGGTACGAAAACTGGTAACTTTGTCGCCCGACAACCCTGCCTATCCAAACACCAGAGAATACAGTATTATAGACCTGCCATTAGCAGGTCGCGTAATCTGGGCAGGTAAAAAACTTTAACGCACATCCTATATCATAGGATTGACGCATCCAGCACCATCCTATACTCTGCCTTTCAAATGCACTTCAAGGCTTCCTTAAGCATTATTTTTATATGCATGAAGTGTGACAAATATCCCGTGGGGTGTGAACACCCTGCGGGAGTTTTTGTAGCAGAAAGGTAATATCGCTTTTCTTTCATCCCAATCCCGCTACACTGCGCCCATGACACCCGAAGAAATTCAGCAGCGCGTATTGTATCGCGATGGATTAGTGCTTATCATTGATAAGCCTGCCGGAATTCCTGTGCATAGCGGCCCAAAGGGCGGGGAGAACCTCGAGCAGTATTTCACCCATTTGTGTTATGGCTGGTCGAAGCCTCCAGCGCTGGCGCACCGTTTAGATCGTGACACCAGCGGATGTTTGGTTTTGGGGCGGCACCCCAAAGCACTGCGCAAATTAGGTCGGTTGTTTTCTGGTGCAGGGGTTGATAAAACCTATTGGGCAGTCACCCATGGCCACCCGACCAGCGACAGTGGCCAGATAAACCTGCCGCTTACCAAACAAAGCCGCAACAAACAAAGCTGGTGGGTTACCGTGGATCAAGCAGGCGGCAAGTCTTCGGTTACAGATTATAAAGTCTTAGGAAAAACTGAAAAATATAGCTGGATTGAATGCTACCCGCGTACAGGACGCACCCATCAGATTCGGGTGCATTTAGCCGCCATAGGCTGCCCTATTGTGGGCGAAACCATTTATGCAGGGCGCGAGCTAGACGACACCACTCAACCGGTGTTGCATCTGCTGTCGCGCAGCATAACCTTGCCACTCTCAGCAAATAAGCCACCTATCACCACTACAGCAAGCCCACCAAAACATATGCATGATTTATTGCGTCAATGCGGTTGGAACCCCAACAGCTAAATATGCCGCGCTGAGGCTTGCGCATAAGAGGTTTTACATCCCCCTTCATACGGCTCCACAAGATGGGATTGAGGTAGGCTATAAGGGCGGCATTTTCCCTCATGCACCGTATCACCTACTGCTTGCTCTGCCGGATTTTCTATCACGCGTACCGCACAATTTTTTGGATTATCTTCTTTGCGCAGCCATTCCACATCTTTATTCAGCATTACCATTTCCAGTGTGCGATTGACCATACCATGTCCCACAATAATGACATCGGTATTAGGATCTTCCAGCGTTTCTGCATGATCGCTCAAAAACTGCTTTGCCCGCTCTACAACATCAGCGCGGCTTTCGCTTATAATTTCTGCGCCATCACAATCTATACCATTTGGCGGCTTTGCCGTGTGGCGATTTTCCTTACGAGCCGCAATGAACTGTGCATTCTCTTTCGGCCATTTTTTTGCTATGGCGCGGCGATCTGTAACGCAGTTAAACAGCCCAAAGCATTGTTCGCGTAGGTTACTATCCTCCACTACTTCCACATTTTCTTTATCTGCTAATTGCGACCGAATAGCTTGAGAGGTTTGTTTTGCGCGCAAAAATGGGCTGTGAAAAATTTTTACTTTTCGTGATGCACCTTCTGCCTCACTTAGCTTTTCAGATATCACTTCTCCCGCTTCCAGCGCTTGGCGATATCCCCACTCGGTAACACCTATTTCCTCGTCTTTTATCCCTTTATAGTCAGGATGAAAGGCAAGTTTCGGATTAATATTGGCGATAGATTCGCCATGGCGCACAATGAATACTGTCATTTTGTATCTTTATTTTTTTAAAAGGAAGAATTTGGCTCTTTCAAAAACGCCTCTTCTTCTTTGGTCGATTTGCGCCCTAATACAGCATTTCTATGTGGATAGCGACCAAATTTATCAATAATTTTCTTATGCAGCTTTTCATATTTGAGTGTATTTTCGTCATCAATCGCCGTAAACAACTGCATAGCTACCTCATGGATTATAGCTGATTCGCTATGCATGAACGGCATGTATAAAAAGCGCCGTTGTACTTTATCGAGCTTTTCATCATCTCCGTTTTCTATGGCTTCTTGTGCAAGGGCAAGCGCCATACTGTCATAAGCAAAGGCCTGTGCGCTGTTGCGATGCAAGTTGCGGGAAAACTGATCAATCACAATAATTTCTGCAAGCCGCCCTTGTGGGCTACGGCGCCAATGCCACAATTCTGCGGTTATCGCTGCAGCATGTGTTTGCGAAAAACGCTTACGAATAGACGCATCAAACACATCATCGCGTGCAAACCACTGCGAATATGTGGCGTCTTCTAACCAGAACTTCAACACGTCATCATACGCAGCTATAGCCATCTTCGCACCTCATTTTTATAGCGCAAATAGGCGTCTCCCATTTCGCGCTCCATTTGTATTTCTTCTGGCTTAACCCAAAAATTAGCGATTGCAAATATAAATGCCATTGCAACAAACCAGGGTGATAACGCTTCCAGATATATTGCCCAGCCTATCACCACTAAAAACATTCCCATATAAATTGGATTGCGGCTATAGCGAAATGGCCCATTAACCACCAGCGATTTTACCGGCACAAAAGGTTTAAGAGGAGTTTGCGCTTTTTTGAATGCTTGTATCGCCAGATACATCACACTAAAACCAGCAAATACAAAAACCTGCCCTATAAAAGTGTAATTCTCTGGCACTACCGCCATTATCGGAAATAAAGCGCGCAGACCGTACATCAGTATCATCGCAATCAACAGCCACACAGGTGGGACGATATGAGTGATTTTATGCGTCTCTGTGCGCATAGGCGCTCCTGCGATTACATATTGTTTATATCGTGTTTATAAAATACGCCCCTTTCCACTACTGAATAGTTGTAAGTATGGGCATAACGTGGCGAAGTAATTATATTTAGACATTAGGAGATTACCATGCAATCTATTATTAAAGCAACATTCGCGGCCACCTTGCTCTTGGCCGTTGCAGCTTGCGGCAGCAGCCAAAGCGACCGTGCACTCAGCGGCGCCGGTATTGGTGCTGGCGTTGGCTCAGCAGGCAGTGCCGCAACCGGCGGCAATGCAGTAACCGGTGCCGCTATTGGCGCAGGTGTAGGCGCAGCAGCCGGCGCACTCACCGATGAAGATGACATCGATTTTGGCAGACCCGCTTGGAGACGCTAAGCCGCACCATATCGCAATTACCTAAAACCCCGCCAATACTATTTGGCGGGGTTTTTCTTTGCGCAATTGCGGTTTTAAGCTAGGCTGTAATGATGCTCATACTTTCTGTAATCATATTGTTGATTCTTGCGGCGTTATATAGAGGCCTCCACACCGCTTTTTATATTGCCCATATCATTGTGATGGTTCTGATAAGTATAAACTATCACCACTATTATGCTTTACCATATACCGCCATAGGCACCAGTTTTATATGGCCGTTTTTTGTTGCACATATTCTTAGCATCAGCCTGTTTACCTTTGCAGCTTATGGCTACGATAAGCAAGCCGCACGCCATGGAAAATGGCGCATTAGCGAGCGTAGCTTAAAACATATGACATGGGTTGGCGGGACGATTGGCGCATTTTTTGGACAACGCTTTTTTCGTCACAAATTGCGCAAGCGTAAATTTATCCGTATATATATTGCCACCTTGCTTGCACAACTCTTGCTAGGATATTTGTTCTGGCTACATTACACTGGCCGCATTACAGTTTTCAGCTTTTAGGCTTTGACTGGATTTAAGGCCAGCCACCTACAGCTTAGGAACAAAATTCACGTGACCACTCCGCTATGTGAACCTACCATTATGCTTGGGCAACAATCTGATAGCTATGATTTTATAGCTGGCCAACTTGCACATCATGGCTGGTGTGTCATTAGCAATTATTTTTCTGATGTTATGCTACAAGCATTGCAACACCGGTTTTATGAAATTGAAAAGAGCGATGCGTTACAACCTGCTGGAATCGGGCGTGGAAAACATAATATCACCGCACCACAAATACGGCGCGATGAAACCCGATAGCTCAATCACGAAGATCCAACCGAAGCAGATTTTCTTTTGCAAATGGAAATTTTGCGCTGCGAATTGAATAAGCGCCTTATGTTAGGAATGTTCTTTTTTGAAGCGCATTTTGCACACTACCCTAAAGGTGCATATTATAAACGCCATTGCGATAGTTTTCGCGGCGCGAAAAACCGTATAATATCCACAGTGTTATATTTAAATTCTGATTGGAAAAAAGAAAACGGCGGATTACTGGCGATGTATCGCGATGAGGATGCGACTGAGCCATTTGCAACCATTACGCCGCATATAGGAAATTTTGTGTTATTTCTAAGCGAAGGAATTCCCCACGAAGTATTAACTGCCCACGCTCCACGCGCCAGTATCGCCGGATGGTTTCGCTGCAACGATAAGACACAGGCGCCTGCATTGCAAGCGCCTGTAATTACACCATAACATCAAGCTGGAACGTGACGCGTCACCTGATTCACATGCACATCGCGGGCACCATGACGTTTTAAAATATCCCGCGCTTTCGTTTCGCGTTCTTGTGTGGGCGTACTAACCCAAAGCAATACACCGCCTTTGCGCTCCTGATCGCGATCGTGACTGTTACGGTGATTATGCAATATCCGCGACACTCCGTATCCAATCACTCCTCCCACCAGCGCCATGCCCAGCATTATGGCAATGTTCATACCCATAGGTAATTCCGAGCCAATAATGGGCGCTGCAAGAAACACAGCCAAAATTATACCGCCGCCCACCAGCGAAGCATCCGCCAGACTTTTTTCTTCTGGGGTCACAAATACACCGCGTGGCGCACTTGGATCATTTTCCATTGCATATGGGTTGCGCGAAGGTCGGTTATACACATCCTGCATTTCATTCTCGTTACCTAATACGCTAATATCGTGCCGACCAAATTCAGCCAGCTCCAACTCATCAATTGCCGCAAGCAAGTGCTTGTCATCTGGAAATACACCCACTGCCTCGCGCATTACTTCCGTATGGTCATCAACCAAGACTTCATCATTTTTTGGTTCCGTAAGCATAATATTTCTCCAGCAGATAAGTTAACTCTATTCGATTTAATAGTATTCTACTTTAACTAAGGAGTCTGTTTGCAGATGCTTACGACGTATAAAAGCACTATAAAAAAGCGTTGTAATTCATTGGTAATGAATAGCAGCCTTGCTGTAAGCGCATAACTGAGGCGCACACAAAGCTTTCTTATGCGCAAAATAAATGCTATACCCATTGCATGGAATTTGAGTTCATTAAAACAGCATTCTTAACGCTTTTCGTCGCTATTGATCCCCCGGGTTTAGCGGCAATTTTCGTTGCGCTCACAGCCCATATGAACAAAGTAGAGCGTAAGGCCACTGCAATTCGTGCGGTGACTATCGCTTTTTGCATTTTAATGGCCGCCGCCTTAGGGGGGCAGGCACTGCTTTCTATGCTAGGTATTGGCATTCCGGCGTTTCGAATCGCAGGAGGAATGCTATTGTTTTGGATTGCGGCAGAGATGATTTTTGAACGTCGGCAAGAGCGCAAAACTCACGCGGCAGAAGAAGCCATTGCCCATGATCACTTCACCACCATCGCCGCTTTTCCTTTGGCCATTCCCCTTATGGCAGGGCCAGGCGCAATCACCGCCACCATTTTGCAGTCCAGCAATGTAGGCAACGATTGGATTGCCCTTGGCGCGCTGATTGGTATTTTGTTTGTGGTTTTGCTCATTTGTTTATTAGTATTTTTAATGGCAAACCCGCTAGACAGGCTGCTTGGCACTACGGGGCGCATAGTTTTAACACGTTTGCTAGGTGTATTGTTGGCAGCCCTTGCTATACAAACCGTGGGCGATGGTATTGTCGCCTTTATCCGCCATGCCGCTATTGCCTGATAGTGGTTAAACTGCTTGCCCTGCAGCAAAACCACTTGCCCACGCCCATTGAAAATTATATCCGCCCAGCCATCCCGTGACATCCACCACTTCACCAATAAAATACAAGCCCGGCACTATTTTTGCTTCCATGGTTTTAGAAGATAACTCTGTGGTATCTACCCCGCCCAATGTCACTTCTGCGGTGCGATAGCCTTCGGTTCCAGCTGGCACAACATGCCATTGGCTGGCTCGCATTGCCAGCGCTTGCAGCTTAGCATGGGATAAATCTGCCAGCCGTCCGTTACATTGTGCATCAGCACATAACTGCAGTGCCAGTCGCTTGGGCAAAATTTCGGCCATTGCTGTATGAACTTCCTGTTTCGGCTGTTCAATTTTACGTTGCTTCAACCATGCAAAGACGTCTAAATCTGGCAATAAATTCACAGTCACTGGGTCGCCTTCGCGCCAATAAGACGAGATTTGCAGTGCTGCTGGACCGCTTAGCCCTCTATGCGTAAATAGCACCGCTTCTGTAAAGCCTTGCTTATTAACCACTGCGGTAGCATTTGCCACCGCCACGCCCGATAAAAGCTTATAATCGTGCAACATTTCATCGCTGAAAGTAAATGGCACCAACCCTGCCCGAGGCGGCACCAATTTTATGCCAAAATGTTTTGCAACACCGTACCCCCATTCAGTTGCGCCCATTTTTGGTATAGACGCCCCACCTGAAGCGATAACCAAAGCCTCGCAATTTACGCGTTCGCCCGAAACAGATGCGCTAAAGCCTCCGTTATGTTGCTGAATATTTTCCATGGCCGCTTGCAGTCGCAATTCTACATTAGCCTCCTGCGCTTCTGCCAAAAGCATATCAATAATTTGCTGCGCACTTCCATCGCAGAATAACTGCCCCAGTGTTTTTTCGTGAAAAGCAATATTATGCTTTTTAACGAGCGCAATAAAATCTTCGGGCTGATAGCGCTCTAAAGCAGATTTACAAAAATGCCGATTGTTTGAAATATAGTTTTCCGGACGCGCATAAATATTGGTAAAATTGCAGCGCCCACCACCAGAAATGCGGATTTTTTGTGCGGGCTTGGCGGCGTGGTCTATCAGCAATACGCGCCTCCGGCGCTTGCCCGCCTCAATAGCGCACATCAGTCCTGCCGCTCCGGCTCCCACGATAATCACATCATATTGCTGTTTCATCGCTGCAATCTATGCGCTCAACGCGACAATGTCAGCAAAAACATACTTGCCAAATGCTCTGTTTTCGCCAACCATAGAATTATGACCGATTTAACCCATTCCGACCCGTGTTTGATACATGCCTACCGCCAATGGCAAGCGCCGTTGGAGCAAGGTAGCGCGCTATACAATGCAAGCAAAATGGCACAAGCGATAATAGCACTTACAGATGCCACGCGTATCAGCGCATCGTTTCACCCGCTTTTCCACTACTTAGAGTCAGGTTTGAATACTGAGCTGGCAGAAATTTATGCAGCTAACAACCAATGGCAAGAAGCATGCACTGCTTATGAACGTGCAGTGTTTCTTCATCATGACAATACCACGGCTATCGCAGGAAAAACTAATGCTGAAACGAAGCAGCCAAATACAGCCGAGCGCTACCGGACTATTGGTTTGTCCATTAAACTTAGGCCAGAAAATTATCAGCTAAATGGTATTTATGCCCTGCGCAAGCAAGCACGCACCGCTTCCCCTCTTGAAAGCATCACCCTTTATCAACAGGCTATAGCTGAATGCGAGGCCACCCATTTGCGTTATCATCAGCTTGCAGCGTTGCCATGGCTAATGCGCGCACAATGCTTTGCCGCCCAAGGCGAGGATGCCTTAGCACGTAATGATATTCGTCACGGAATGGATTTAGACAGAGCAAATACAGATTTGCTGCAGCTATCAGTAAGCTTGGCGGCTTAATCTAAATCGCCGTCATCTTCATCGGCCTTTTCTGACAGCACATATCCGGCACCAGCGCCAGCACCGGCAACCGCAGCGGTATAGCATGCAGTAAGGTTCGTGAGCGCCAATAAGCACAATAAAATTTGCAATATTTTCATTATTATTCTCCATTAAATTGCTTATAGCCAAATTGCTACCAATTAAATCTAGCAAAAGTATTATAAAGAAATGATATGGCTGATAGTAATTATTTAGGCGCTGGCGGCGTGGTGTATTGATGCATGTCGAGCATATGGGTAATGTCCTCTTCCGAAGGATAATCACCCCACCCAGAGTGCAAAATTTCGCCATAGTCGCGAATGTTCATGTCACCACTTTTCAGCGCTTTTTCATACAGAGGCAGTAATTCGGGATTGAGCTTGAGATAAAACCAGCATTTTCTGCCTTTTTCTTCGGCGCATAAAAAGCGAATTGCACCGCCACGCTGTTGCACAATTTTTTGTGCAAAACTACCCGCCATTATGCATTCACCAATACTTTGGGGGGACTATGTTCTTGTACTTTGCTATTGCCAACCCCTTGTGGAGCTGAAGCTTTAGATAGCAGCTCTTTCAGTTTTTCTGGCGCATTTTCACCAACATTCAGGGTAATAGGCGCCCCGCCAAGGTAGCTTCCTGTAATTTGCGACCTGCGTTCATTTTTCAGCACTTTTTTATTTGTCAAAACCTCGGGATTATCTGCAATAAAATCTACCATCACATCTCTGGGAATTTTGCTGATATTCTGCACAATAGAAATTGCACCTTTTTTGGTTTTCACTTCGATGAGTTTGCCCACCGCATAACGATCTTCGTTAGCTTTGCTGACCACACTATATCTGCCCCCTTCATAACCTGTCATGCCTGAGCGCTTATCATCCGGATGCACCATATCTTTATACGAATTGCCGGGAGTCTTTTTTGATGTCTCTTTTAGCGTAGCCGTATCAAACAAATGATTCATGCTACCCGACAAAATAGCCATTTGCAATTCTCGCTGGGTCGCCTCGCGCTGCTCTGCTTGTGGCTCTTTTTCTAAGCGACGTTTGGTTTCTTCAATCGTTCCTGCCACTTGATCATAGCGGTTGCGACTAATGTTCATTTGCTGCAAATCCTGCGATGTGGGTGCGTCACCTAACTCCTTATAGGCCTTAAACGCATCTATCATATCCGAGGTATCATCCTGTCCATGGCCTCGACGATAATCATCACGCAACCCTCCGGCATCCACAATTGCCGCCAAAGTAATGATATCATCACGATTCTCTTTGCCGTTGGCTAAAAACACCATTTTGCCCGCTTCTGGCCCCATGGGCAGGCGATGCACAAATTTTCCCGTGTCTGTTAACTTTAAATCATCTGTAAGCAATCCCAAATGCGACAGCTGCTCTTTGGCATCTTTCATTTTCCACGGTTCGATTTTGGCATCAAACTTTAATTCTGTGGGATCAATTTCCATGTTTGCGGTGTGCATCAGCACATTATTAAGCGCTACCCGCTCTAATTCAGGGCCTTGCTGTTCCTCGCGATCTTCTTTTTCGGTGGCGGAGCATAAAACAAAACTACCTTCTCTAAAACGGTTTACTCTGCCTTGTTGCTGAACAATCCGCCATTGCGGCATATCTTCTTTTACCAGTGCCTCTGCTCCCGATTTACGGTAGTAAGGCAATTTGGTTTCACCATCCGAAACTCCAGCATCCAGCCATTCGATATTAAAACCTGACTCAATTACATTGGTGCCAACAATAACTTTGCGGTTACCTTCTTTTGGTGCGGCCAGCGCTTCGTTGCGTTCCTGCTCGCCCATTTCGCCATAAATGGTGGCAACTTCTACATCATTAATTTCGCTTTGCTTCAACGTTTCGCGCAAATGTTCGGCAAAACCTTCCACCTCCTTCACGCCAGAGCGGAAGACTGCCACGCCATTACTGCCTTTATTTTCCATCAAATCGACAACAGCTTTGCCCATAGCTGAATTTTTCTGGCTTTCACGGCTATCGGCATCAATGCTCACATGTTCATATTCGCATTCATGAGACACGCCATCCGCATGATAGGTTTCTACATTGGCGATATCTTTCCAAAATCCGGCTTGTTTGCCTGCATTTACCGTAGCGCTCATTTCTGCAATGCGTAAATCTGGTTCGTTTTCTTTGCGCTTGTGCAATAATGCACGGGCTAGCGATGTGCTTGCGCTTGCCTCATGCACTTCGTCTGCCACCACGGTTTTAGCCGTATTTATCATGCCCGAGCTTAAAGCATAATCATATGTTGCAAAAACCAGCTTGGTGTCTTTTGTGAATTGAGATTTTTCGCCGGCTTGCTGACCAATGGCATAGCCCACTTCACCGCCAACTTCTACACCCGCAATATTGGCCACTGCTTCGGCAGCATTTTTTGCCAAAGAACGGCGCGGCACTAATACTAACACCTGATCATCCGAAGCTTCTGCCAGCATACTGTTGGCCAGCAATGTTTTGCCGCTTCCGGTTTCGGATGTCAAAATGGTGACATTACCTTTTTCAACAGACTCCACCACCTCGCCTGCCACTTTGGCTACGGGTAGGTCTTCCAAAGCTTCTGCAACTCTTGCAAAAGCACTGTCTTCATTGGATGTAATTGCCATGAACAGTCATTTCCATTGGGTTTAATGCAAGCAGATTATATCGCAATTAACCACAAAATGATCCTGTAGTTTTATGAAACTATCGTTACAAAGCATATTTTTTCTTGTATAATTAAGTGTATTCACGCATAACTGAACCACAGTTATTAAGAATGATTCGCATTACCGATCAAAATCGGGCTGAATACAGGAGCAGTATGACCTTCATACCCACTGATAACACCACCGTTGTAACACCGCCACCACAGCACAGCTCTATTGGAGAGTTGAGCTATTTTCCTCCCATGCCTGAGGAAGATTCCGATGCGAAATCAAATAAAAGCCGTAAATTTCGCTTCGCAGTAGATTTTGCCTACACACTTAATCATGCTATTGTTTGCACACTTACCGATCCTATAACCGATGTGCCCATTGGTGCCACAGTGCAAAACCTGATGGCAAAACAGCGTGGTGAAGGCGAAAAAATCAGCGGCAGAGAAATGCTGGCCGGACTCAAGCCAAGCAGCATTGCCGGAGAGCTTAAAGACACACTTAGCCTGAAAAAAGAACCCGATGAAAAATTTAGTCCTGCCACATCATGGCTTGCGGGAGAAGTTGCGGGCGATTTTGGTGCCGTACCTGTTGTAGTTGCGCTTCAGCATTTTGCCCCTTCACTTATGAAAGGTATTAGCAAGCTTGCCCAACCTGTTGCAAAACCAATTTTCATGCGCTCTGCCGAGCGTTCAGCTAAAGCCGAATTTACCTTTGCAAAACAAGCTACCCAAGGGCCAGAATTTCAAACCCGTGTAGATGAAATATACCAACGCGAAATTAGCGACTTGCCTAAAGCCATAATGTGGACAGGGGTCTCACCTGCCATTAACATTCTGATGCAAAAGACTGTGATGGGCAACAAAGCGCCTATTGCCGATTTGGCATTAGGAAAGGCCATTGGCGCAACCGCCACCTCTACGCTTACCGTGGGTATGCGCGCCATATCACCCCGCCATGCCCAGGCATGGGATGACAAAATGACCAAAAAGGTCGGCCAACCCGTATCGAATGTGGTAGCAAAAATTCTGCGTATCGACAAAGAAGAACTACGTGCAGGTGTACAACAAAAAATGCGCGAACGCGAGCATAAAAAAGGCTGGGCAAACAAGCCCCCTTCACCGCCAGAGGGTTACAGCCGCTAACGCTGTGCGCTGCGAATTTCTATTACTAATGGTAAATGGTCGGATAAAGTACGAAAACCACGCCCTGACATGCGATGCGCTGACACCTGAAAGTCTTTCGGCGTATCATGCCATACCCTGTCTAATTTAAAAATCGGCGCAAAGGCGGGAAAGGTTGCTTTACAAGGTAGCGCTATCATAGCACTATTCAGGTGGCGGATAAGCTTAGAATGGGGCTGCCATTCATTAATATCCCCCAATAAAAACAATGGCGCTGTGGTTTCTTGTTCTACTTCCTGCATCAATCGCAGTAAATTCCGCGCTTCCCAAAACCGCTCCAGATACGACAGCGATAAATGCGTACCAATAAAGCGCATCGCCCCTAGTGGTGTATCTATAATTGCATCCAGCGCATTGCGCGGCTCTAAATCCTCGTGGGTTTCAAGGTTATGTACCAAGCCTTGCCGAATAGGAAAACGACTAACCAGAAAATTACCATACCAGCCGTCTTTTTCTTCCAGTGTTTTTCCACGTAGCCTGTGGGGGCGGTCTTCTCCTGCTAGCAGCTCTTCATCTTTCAGGCTCCCTCGATTACTGGGGCGGGTTTCCATTTCCTGAAATATGGCGATATCAATATCCAGCCGCTCCATTACTGCATGAATACGCCGCACGTCCCGTGTACCGTCCAAGCTGCGCCCCCCATGAATATTGTAGCTAAGTATGCGTATATGCGTCATGCCTGCACTTTATCTGGCTGAGAGGAATGCCCCATAGTTGCAGGTTTATGGTTCTTGTTCCACCATTTTCCTGCGAGATGGGCGCCAACGACCACGGAAATCCACGCGGCTAAACCACCAGCAAGCAGCATTAGATTTTCACTATTAGGATTTTTCCAAGCATCCAGCACCGACTCTCCCAGATAGGCGGCTATTACTGTTCCTGGTAACGTACCCAAAAACGTACCGCCCATAAACACCCAGAATGAAATTTCCAGCATACCAAGCGCCAGATTTACGGCGGTATAAGGTGCTACAGGCAGCAGCCGCAACAGCGTAATGCCGCCCAAGCCGCCTTTTTTGGCATAAACAGACACTTTTTCTGCCACGTTGCCCAGTAATGCGCGCATGGATCTCATACCTAGTTTACGTCCAATCCAAAAACCAATAGCCCCACTAACGAGCGAACCGGTCATGGCAATAGAAAAAGCCTGCAATGGGCTAAACACCAGCACAATAGTAGCAGTCATCGCCATATGAGGGAAAAATAATAATGTAGCGATAGTATATATTGCCATTGCCAGCGGCACCGACCATGGAGTATTACGCACTTCTTCTAAAATTGGCACAATTGTTTCAGGCGTTGCGTATTCTGCAAGCGGCGTAAATTTCCAGATTAAGGCCATCAGTGCAATCGCAATCACAACCATCAAAACACGCATAGTATGAATTTTTGATAAAAACATGGAGATTCCTACAGGTATTAAAGGTTTTTTTGGGTCAGCTAAAAAGTTTGCAAGCCCCGCAAAACGTTCGTAGCGATATTGCTCATCGTTGATCTTACGCAAATGCTGACAGCTATGTGAAAGATATTTCAAAAACGCTTCAGGCTTTTCTTGTGAGTCGATAATCTGCTGAATATCTTTTATTTCCTGTCCGGTATGTTCACGGATGAGATCATTACGAATTGCGGCAATCTGCGTACGCGTGGCCGCATCTTTTGCTTCAATCACCACATCACATTCCGTATCCATATACATCGAGCGATTATTGATGTTAGATGAACCAACACGCAGATAGGTATCGTCCACCACTGTGAGTTTTGAATGAATACGCACCGGCTTTTCCACCTGATCGAAGCGTGTTATGACCGATGCCATCGTAACGCGATCTGCCACCCCATTGGCCTCAACCAAATCGCGAAAACGCACACGCCCTTGCCACAACGATTTGCGCTGCATTGCCCCTTGCGGATCATAGCAGCTAACAAGCAACACCTGCAATTTGGGCTTCTCCAGCAAGCGATCATTTAGCGCCTGCGCAATATCATCCTGACTTAAAAACTGATTTTCCATATATATGAAATTCTCAGCCTTATTAATCATATCAATATACAGCGATTTAATATGATGTGTCTTTTCCACCGCACCCCATTGCGGCAAAGTACGGCTTATTGCCAGATCAACATGCGTGAACTGACTTTTAGTACTTTGTGGCCATGCGGGTGGAACATCTGTTGTTTGCGGGCGTTGCCGCATTGTAATGGTTTCTTCGCCAGTGCCAAGCTTCCAACGGTCTCGCGCAATTTTAGAGAACACCTCCACCACCGGCCCACTCATTACCATTTGTGTATCATGGTAAGGTTCAAATTTATGCAGTTGGCTATCAATTGCCCCCGGGTCAATACGTTTGTGATTGCAAGGCATATGATCGCGCTGATCCCAACGATCTAAGGCGATATCCATGCCACCGCAATAGGCTACTTCGTCATCTATCACAATAATTTTCTGGTGGTGGCTTGCGCCTAATGGTGTCGCCCCATCGAGGCAATAATGCACATTTGATGCTGATTTGTTGCGCCAACGCCAGCTGCCAAACGCCTCGCGATCTTTTGCCATAAAAATCGAATAATCCCAACGGTTAAGAAACACCTGCAAATCCGGGTTTTCTTTTGCTTTCCATTGAATTAAGTCAAAAAATCTCGGGTTCTTTTTATTACCATCACGACACAGCTTAATACGTCCGTCAATATCCCACCCTAACACAAAAATGCTGTGCTTGGCATTGCAGATCGACTCATATAAAGCATTGTAATAATTGGCACAATCAATCAGCACCGCAGCATGATCTGCGGTGCTGATAAATTCGCAATTTTCACCAAGATGAAATAATGTGTCATTGTTATTAGCATGGGTCATGAAGGCATATTGCCGTATGACCTTATAAATATTCGATTATTGAACTGCTAAAAATTAATTCCTGCTTTTGTTGCTAATATCAGTTGGGCGGGTGCGGTCGGCATCATCCGTGCCGCGTAGCAATGCTTCTTGCATTCCCATATTACCTGATTGCTCATCGCTGATCTGCTCACTGCCATGGGCTTCAGGCAAAGCGGGGTTATAGCTATCGTCTACTTCACTAACGGCAGGTAACTTTGTCGGTTTCATAATAACTCTCCTTTGTATATACAAAGTCTAGCTCCGGCAGCTTCAAGATGCTATAGCGCTGCCAGAGTGAGAGCTAAATATAATATAAGCGCTATTCGCCTGATTGTGGCTTCGATTTTTTGTCTGGCAAATGCACAAATGGCTGCTTAAGGTCTTTAATATCACGCTTCAAAAACCGCCATAATGCATAGCTTTGCAGCATCATAATAAACAAATATGGCACCGCGCCTACCATGGCCACTGCCCGCACAAAATTAAGGTCTTTACCGCTAAGCAATACTCCTGCTGTCACCAGCGCCACCATTATACCCCAGAAGAGCTTTTGAAAGGTGGGCGGGCTGGTATTGCCATCGCTGGTGAACATTCCCAGCACATAAGATCCGCTATCGGCACTGGTAACCAAAAAGATAAACAGCAACAGCAATGTCACCACATGGGTGATTGAAGTGAGCGGCAATTGTTCAAGCAATGCGAAGGTAGTGGTAGATAAATCTTCCACCGTCATTTCACCTAGCGATACCACGCCATTCATTTGCAAATAGATTGCAGCTCCGCCCAGCGCAGAAAACCATAAACATGAAAATATTGTTGGCACAAATAATACGCCAATAATGAATTCTTTAATCGTGCGTCCACGGCTAATACGTGCGATGAAAACGCCTACAAAAGGCCCCCACGCTATCCACCACAAGAAATACGTGATTGTCCAGTCCTGCGTCCATTCTTCATTTCCACTGTAATGGCGCAGATTCAACGCAAGGCTGGTGAATCGCGACAGATAGTCTCCAATGCTGGTGGCAAAGGTTTCCATAATAAAATGCGTTGGCCCCAGCACAATGACAAACAGCATCAATGAGATACATACCACCATATTTATGTCGGAGAGTATCTTAATGCCTTTACCGAGTCCGGTAAGCGCCGAAGCAATATAGCAGGCGGTTAATGCGCCCAAAATCAGCATATAGCCTACATGCTTATTCTCAAGCCCCAAGCCTATCAGCGTGAGGCCATTGCCCATTTGCAGCACCCCTTGTGCCAGCGAAGACACCAAGCCGAAAACGACTGCCATTACAGAAATCAAGTTGATCGCATGCATAAGCGGTTTCAGCTTCTCACTCGGCCAAAGCGCGGCAATTGGCGAGCTGGCAAGCATCGGCAATTGCTGGCGAAAGGTAAAATAGGCGATGGTCAGCGCACATAGCGTATAAATCGCCCACGCGTGCAACCCCCAATGCACATAGGTTATCACCATGGCTTTACGTGCGGCCAACGCTCCTGTATGTACTGTGCCATCGGGTGTGGGAGGCGGTGCCACCATATGATAGAGCGGTTCCGCCGCCCCGTAAAACACCAACCCTGTTCCCATTCCGGCGGCAAATAACATGGCGAGCCATGAGAATGTGGTAAATTGTGGCCGTTCATCTTGCGAGCCTAAACGAATAGCTCCGTAACGACTGAATGCAAGCGTAAGGCAAAGCACCAGAAACACGGTGCATGAAAGCACGATAAGCCAGTCGAAAGTATAGCCAAAAAAGCGGGTTACAGCAGAAAAGCCATTGGAAGTTTGTGTCGGAAATGTAAGACCCAAAAGCACCAGAACTAAAAAAAGCACATGGCTGAAACGGATATGTGTCCGAATCCAGTCTTTTGAAATATTCATAACTGTGAATTACGCTCCATTTAGTTTCAAATCGCCCCATTTTGGCAATGTCAGCAAATCGCTACGTAAGGCATCGGTAGCATTGCGCATCTGGTCTATATCGGCGCTATGCAGTTGCTCCAGGAACTCACGCGAAGCGCCATAGGTTTCCACCAGATAATCCATTGTTGCATCGCCCAGTTGCACATTAAAAAATCCGACTAGCGATTGTGCCAGTCGGTGGGCAATACGCCGACGGTCTTCCTGCACTTCTGCAACAGTGACCCGTCCCCACGCACATTTGGTTTGCGCCGCCAGATCAGGCTCTATACTTCCAAAATCCGCTTCGCGAGATTCTTCTATGGCCTGTTGTTCCGAGGGTTCGGAAATATTGAGATGTTCGTCCAGAATGTCAAGCAGATCGCCTGCCAGTTTCTTGTAGTCATCCATGTCAATTTGCTTCAAACCGCTTTTGGTTTGCAGCAACCCCATTAAAGTGGTTTTACGAATCACAAGATCGTCTAAGATAGCATAAATTTTACGTGCCACTTGAATTTTTTGTGATTTATTTAACGAAATTTCATGTTCAACTATGATCAGCGCGGATTTGCGGTGCTTTGAAATTTGCGATTCGCTGATACGCTGCCGCAACTTATGCCCCTCTTTTGCCCATAAACGGTTATAAT
Organism: Alphaproteobacteria bacterium; assembly: GCA_022450665.1. GTDB lineage: Bacteria > Pseudomonadota > Alphaproteobacteria > Rickettsiales > VGDC01 > JAKUPQ01. Next base: position 45,019 of record JAKUPQ010000008.1, read on the forward strand.
ATCGCTCATGTTCCGCTAGTTTTTTCCACGCTTTTACCAGCTGCGTATTCCATTGATGAATCTGAGCATAGCGCCGAATACCAAAATTTTCTTCATCCCGCTGCTTAAGAGCGTCAATCAGCATAGGCAAAAGCTGTTCGCTGCTAGCATGCATTGCCTGATAAATTTCGCTGTCGGGACGCATATTCAAATCGCTGATTAACGCCCGCATACCACTGTTGCGCTTACGGCGAAGCAGCCTGAAATCTGATAACAACCGATCAAATTCATCTTTTGCATCTTCAAGTTTTTTATGGCCGTCAAAACGCGGATGCAAGGCAATCACTTCGCGGCCAAGTAACAATTCGATGGTAAAATGGATCATCGCCAACACGTCATCTGCACTGGCAAGCTCTGGCCTATCTTGGTCGCCCGCCGAAAGCAAGCGCTCTAAAAACCCCTGCACCCGTGGCTGCCCATCACGAATACTGGGCACAACCCCTCTAAAACGACACTTAATATTATGCGCAAGCTCCGGAAACCGCATTGCCAGTATTTCCGTAAGGTCATGCACGATTTTAGCATGGAGCTTGTATTCTTTTTGCAATAAATCTGCGAGGCCTTGTCGACGATAAAACTCAATACGTTTAATTGCCCTTGCCAGACTATCATCCTGCGACACATTGCGAATGCTTTCCTGCAACATGTTAATGTCGGTTGCAGCGCTGCGAATGCCCCACCATGCGGCGAGTATTTTCTGATCTTCGTCCGAGTAGCTGCGCAAATATTCATTACGCACAGCAAAATTCAGCATAAAAAGCTGATCTACCGTATCGTTCAACAATTGCTCTTCAGCTTCTACTTTTGGCAAATACAGGGCATGACGAAACACCTGTACAGCAATTGCCAGAAAGCCTGCAATTAGCGTATATCCGGCAAAATAAATGAACGCATCAATGGGTGCGTCTTTGCCAAAACCTAAAAAATATCCCCCCTGAATTGCCAAGAATGTTACCGGGCCTGCCGTCCACGCCAGATTCAGCAAGGTTAGCGACCAAGGCTGATTGCGGGCAGCTTTTACAATTTTATGCGAGATTTTTTTCTGAGGTGCGGCGGCCTGTCGCAAAGAAGAGGTCATAGAACATTTTTCAAATCGCTGAATTACACCCCGAATTACCAGAGCAAACATGCGGTATTATAGGCAGTTTAGTTCTAAAACCAAGTTGAACTATAGCGCTTTCACAAAACTGTAATGAAAACTTTACGCAGAATCATTTATTATAAAGCAGTTAAACTGCCAAAGGCCTGTAATAATCTATGCCCGATTTGAAAGAAATGCTGCCACTCGATATTACGCACACTCTCAGAAGTGCTGCGGCGGCGCCTGCTTCTGACAGCTCTGTCGCTGAGGCCGTAGGCAGGAAAAAGCAAGATTTAGATGCAAAAAAAGCCACCGCCGTGAAAAAAGGCAATGTCGTATTTGGTGGTGGTGCATCACCAACCCCTCCCACGCCAACCTCAAATGTAGGGCGGCCACCAGAAACTCCCTCACAGCCACGTCGCACAATACGCGAAATATCCTAGGCTTCTTCGTTTGCTTGCAACGCGTGTTCGTCTCCTTCTTCTGGCAGAACTTCGATGGCTTCTTCCTGCATTACTTGTCCTCCACCCAGCACTTTGTATAGGTTCACCGTATTCACTAAACGTTGCTTGCGGGTTTCAATCAGGCTTTGTTGCGCCTGATATTGCGAACGCTGTGCATCCAACACCAACAGAAAATTATCAATCCCCTTATCATACCGCGCTTGCGATATGATATAGGCGTCATTTGATGCTTTGACCAAGCTTGCCTGTGCGGCTAATTGCTGATTAAGCGTTGCACGGGTTGCCAGCTCATCTGCCACCTCTTTAAATGCCACCTGAATCGCCTTTTCATATTGCGCTATTGCAATATCACGCTCTGTTTCATTAATCATCAAATTAGCCCAGTTGCGTCCGCCCTGAAATATGGGTAGCGAAATGCGCGGGGCAAAGCTCCATATAGGTGCTGCGGCGCTGGTAAACAAATCGGTTAGCTCGCCGCTCGATTCACCAATACTCGCTGTGAGAGTTATGCTCGGAAAAAATGCTGCACGCGCCGCTCCTATATCAGCATTTTCGCTTTGCAATACATGCTCTGCCTGACGGATATCCGGACGCAGCAGCAATACTTCCGATGGCAATCCCACCGGCAGATTTTCCATGAGTGACACCTCTGCCAGCGTATTATCCTCCGATAGAAGTGCCGTATTTTCTTTACCCATCAGCACTGCCAAAGCATTCATATCTTGTTGCACCAAACGGGTATACAGCGCATGATTCACCCGTGCCGTGGCCAGTGGAATTTCTGATTGCGCCCCCTCAAGCTTACCAGCGATTCCATAATCAAATCGCTTTGCCACCAACTCAGATGAACGTAACTGCGCATCGAGGGTTTTCTGCGTCAGCGCCAGAATTTCTTTATCTGCCAAAAGCTGTAAATACGCATTAGCCGTTTCGGCAATAAGCGATACCTGCACCGCTTTTTGCGCTTCTTGCGTTGCCAGAAAGTCTTGTTGTGCAGAAACCGACAAACTACGTAAGCGCCCGAAAAAATCCAACCCATAGGAGGCGGCAATTTCTGCGGAATACACTTCACTAATAAAGCTGCTATTATCACCATTAGATCCGGTTTGATTAAACGCTGCATTTTGCGATATTCGTTGCTTATTACCCGAAATCACTCCAGTAATATCCGGCAATAGGGAGGCACGTTGCAGATTATATGCGCCGCGCACTGCTTCTACATTTAGCGCTGCCAGCCTCAAATCGCGGTTATGCTCCAAAGCGATGCCAATCACCTGTTGCAACTGCGATGAGCGGAAAAATTCCTGCCATGCAATTGCTGCCACCGGATCTGTCTGAACTTGTGTAGCCTCTGCGCCCATTGGCCATTGCGCCGAAACCGGTAGTGCAGGTCGGTTATAGTCAGGAATCAAGGTGCAGCCCGCTAGCAAACTCGCACTCAGCGCCATGGTCGCAACAAGCTTAATCATCGCCAGACTCCTTATGATTTGCGTTCACTGCGATAGGCGCTTTAGGTTTTTTATTAATCAATCGCTCTACCACTACAAAAAACATTGGCACAAAGAAAATTGCTAAAAACGTAGCCGAAAGCATCCCACCCATCACACCAATACCAATGGCGTTCTGGCTGGCCGATCCTGCGCCGCTGGCAATGGCCAATGGCGTTACGCCAAGCACAAATGCCATGGATGTCATCAAAATAGGACGAAAACGTTGCTTGGCGGCAATCATGGTAGATTCCATCAAATCATGCCCTTCGTCATACAAATCCTTTGCAAATTCCACAATCAAAATGGCGTTCTTGGCAGAAAGTCCGATGGTGGTAAGCAATCCTACCTGAAAATACACATCGTTGCTGAGTCCGGCTACGCTGGTAAACACCACCGCCCCTAACACCCCAAGCGGCACCACTAAAATTACAGCAAACGGCACTGTCCAGCTTTCGTATAATGCTGCCAGACATAAAAATACCACTAATATCGAAAGTGCATATAATGCGGGTGCTTGCGCGCCACTCAAACGCTCTTCATATGACAAGCCAGACCATTCAATGCCAAAATCACCGGGCAGTTTTTCTACCATTGCGGCCATTTCGTCCATTGCCACACCCGAACTTATGCCCTCTGCGGGGCCACCCTGAATATTTACCGAGGCAATACCATTAAAGCGCTCCAATTTGGGCGAGCCAAATTCCCAACGCGCTGTAGAGAATGTGCTGAACGGCACCATATCGCCCGAAGCATTACGCACATACCACGAATCCACATCTTCCGGCATCATACGATACGGTGCGTCTGCCTGCATATATACCTTTTTAATACGCCCTTTATCGACAAAATCATTGATATAAGCCGAGCCCCATGCGGTTTGCAACGTCTGGTTAATGTCGCTAATAGACAACCCAAGCGCCGAGGCTTTTTCGTGATCTACATCAATACGATATTGCGGCACGTCATCCAAGCCATTAGGGCGCACTCCGGCCAGTTTCGGATTTTGCGCGGCCATACCTAACAGTTGATTCCGTGCCGCAATAAGCGCCTCATGACCTGCGCCGCCACGATCCACTAACTGCATATCAAAACCTGATGCATTTCCAAGCTCACGTATAGGCGGTGGAAAAAATGCAAAGGCCATTGCATCTTTAAATTGTGAAAACGCCCCCATTGCACGACCGGCAATGGCAAACACCGTTTGATCGTCTTTGGTGCGATCATCCCAATCTTTCAGGCCAACAAATCCCATTCCGGCATTTTGCGCCGATCCTGCAAAGCTGAAACCTACTACGGTAAACAAATGATCGACATTATTTGCCTCACCATCGAGCATATAATCTTCAACTTTTTTAACGCTATCCAAAGTGCGCTCTGCTGTAGCTCCCGACGGCGCGTTAATCATTACAAACATGCTGCCTTGATCTTCGTTTGGCAAAAATGCCGTGGGTAAACGCATGAATAAAAATGCCAATCCAGCCAGCAACACCACATAAATCAGCAAAAACCGCGCAATGCGTCGTGTCATATAACCAGTACTTTGTTGGTATTTATCACGCACTTTATTGAAATTGCGGTTAAACCCTCCAAAAAATCCGGTAGTTGCACGCCGCTGTCCCTGTTTAGCAGGCTTTAGCAAAGTTGCGCATAATGAAGGTGACAGCACAAGTGCTACCAACACCGAAAGCGCCATAGCTGATACTATGGTGATAGAAAACTGGCGGTAAATTGCTCCGGCTGAACCACTGTAAAACGCCATGGGAATAATCACCGCCGACACCACCATACCAATACCCACCAGAGCGCCGGTTATCTGATCCATAGATTTTTTTGTGGCTTCGCGAGGGGATAGCCCCTCCTCGCTCATAATGCGCTCTACATTCTCCACCACCACA
>JAKUPQ010000009.1 GCA_022450665.1 Alphaproteobacteria bacterium
CTTGCAAAGCCTTTATCCAATGCCATGTGACCTGAACCGCGGTTGAAGGTATGCAAGTTATCTCCGCCGACTGCTGAAATGGGGGCCTTAGGGTGAAGTTCGTGATACTCTTCTTTAAGCTGATCAATTGTTATATTATATTGCCACCAACTATTTCCAAACAGCGGTGTATGATTGTAAGCATTTACAAACCAGGGCCAACGCAAAGCATCCTCGTGATTGTTAGGTCTGCTTTCAACATTTGTAAGCGCATGATGAATGCATAGAACTGCTCTGCATCCTGTTCCGAAAGTAATAAGAATGTTGCCAGATCTTATTTGTTTTGGTTTTGGGTTTGGGAAGTACAGTTTTGTCTGCTCCCCAAACTGCCTCTGATCGACAAGCTTGATAGGATTTGCTGCATCTCCAACTGGTTTGAGAATTATTGTTTTAGCATCTTCAAAAGAAAACTGCTTTTTTTCAGTAGTGTGAACAGCCATAACTTTTAATAAGCGCAGTAAGCTTGCATCAATATCGCGCACGGGCTGATCAGGTAAGTCTTTTTCGGTTTGTTCTGCATATAAGCGCATCTTCTCTATAAGTTCTTGTGGCACATCTGCGTATTCAATAGATCCCAAGATTTCATCTACGAGTGTTTCAAGCAATGCTTGCTCTTCAATAAACAAACCCCATTCATGGTTGCGTAATAAACCAGAGTTAGTAAGATTTGCAGACGAAACAATTCCTTTTAATTCACCTGAAGCATATTTAAAAATATAAATTTTTCCATGCAACTTATTGTTGATATGTACTTGGCAAATTGCTTTGGGAATAGTGCGTCTCATATTCTCAATGAAAGAGATGAGTGATTTGGGCTTTTTTAATTGATCGTCACTTTTTGGTCTCAAAGTCGTTATAAGCTGCACCTTTTCTGTGTTGTTCAAATCTAGTTCAATAAAGAACGATGTAAAATCTTCGAAAAGATATGGGCTCACAAATATTATTTCTTTAGCTCCCTTACAAAGCTCAGCTATTTTGTTCTTATGATTAGTGCTGCTTAAGTTGTTAATTAATTGGGACATACGCTTCATATCAATATTGATTGTTTTTTACTTTTAAGAGTGCTCATTTATCTTAACTTGTGGATTATATTTTTCTCTGCAAACCCCAAATCTGGCAAATGTGCTCGAATCGTATCAGCTACATAAGGCGGGCTCAAGTGTGCATAATGCTTCTCACAAGTTGGGTGGCAATGACCTGCAACGGGACCCCTTTCATAGCCAGCTGGCTGGTATATGTGTGACGCAAGATATGGAAACCTACATGCGGTGTGATTTTTGCGTTGGTGCTTGCCATTATCATCCTGCGACTCTGGTGGGATTTCTGCCACGTGCCTCCGTCTACTCTCGTAAATAGTCTTTCTATGCCTTGTTTGCCCAGAATGGCGCCTTCAAAGAACTCAATTCCTTTCTGGCTAAGTGCAACGTGGCGCGGTTTGCCAGATTTGCTCTCGGTAATGTAGATACTTTTCGAATCGATATTGTAATCGGCAACTCGCATTGCAGTTATGCCCTCAAATTAAATAACACAATCTGCAAAACACTCAGGCGATAGAAAACTCTACTCCACAGCCCCTTAATTATTGGGGTGATACCGTAATGCTTTGAGATGATTAATCTTCTTCCTGCGCAATTTTGCGTGCTACATCGCCAGGGGAGCCGGTGCTACGAGCAATTAGGCTATAGGCCACCGGCACGATGAGTAGTGTAAAGATGGTAGCAGCAATCACGCCGGTAAGTACTACAATACCAATAACGACACGGGTTTCTGCACCTGCGCCACTCGCCAACACCAATGGAATGGCACCGGCAATAGTGGTGAGCCCCGTCATAAGAATAGGACGGAAGCGCGTAGAAGAAGCCTCGGTAAGCGCTTTATCAAAGGGTATGCCCTGATCACGCAATTGATTGGCAAACTCAACAATTAAAATACCGTTCTTAGCCGCCAACCCTACCAGCATAATCAACCCAATTTGCGAATAGATATTGAGCGAACTGCCAGTCAGATATAATCCCATCAGGCCACCACCCATGGCCAATGGTACAGTGAGCATAATGATCAGCGGGTGAATATAGCTTTCAAACTGCGCGGCCAGCACCAAAAACACAACCAGCAGTCCAAGCAGAAAAACAAAGACAATAGAGCTTCCGGAGGTAACGAAATCACGGCTTTGGCCTTTATAATCAATAATGGCCTCGGAGGGGAGATTGTCGCGCACCAGTTGCTCCAGATATTCAAGTGCTTCGCCCAGGCGGTAATCATCAGCAAGGTTTGCTTCTAGTGTAATGGAACGGATACGGTTATAGCGCGATAAGGTTTCTGCTGCGCCATATTCTTTAATTTCTACCAGATTGGAGACAGGGATAATCTGGTTAGTACGTGCAGAGCGAATATAGATGTTGCTAACATCACTAAACGAGCGTTGTTCTTCGCGTATGCCTTCTACGATGACATCATATTCCTCGCCGGCATCAAGGAATGTGGTAACATTCCTCCCCCCCATCATTGTTTCTAATGTGCGTCCAATTTCTGAGATAGTAACGCCTAAGTCAGCGGCACGATCATAGTTCACATCAAAATCAATCTGTGGCTTGGTTTCCTTATAATTACTATCCAGCCCTACCAATCCAGAGTTTTGTTCCGCTTTTTTAAGAATCACATCCCGCCACTCAGCCAATTCTTCATAGGTTGATCCGCCTAGCACAAATTGTACTGGTTTGCCGGCACCCCCGCCTAAACCCTGTCGCATAACAGGAAATGCTCTGACGCCCGGCAAATCTGATAAGTTTTTGCGTACCTCATCCATGATCTCTTTTGCAGGACGGCGGTTACCCCAGTCGTCTAAAATGACGATCACAAACCCATCGCTGAAGTTTTCTATATTGCCAAAGCCGCGTGGCGCACGTATCAGCAGGCGTTTGACTTCACCGCTTTCCACATATTTCATCAGGCGTTTTTCTGTCTCATTCATATATTCTTCCATATAGGAAAAGCTTGCACCTTCAGGTCCGCTTACCATAATGAAGAATGCACCTCGATCCTCATAGGGTGTAAATTCCTGAGCAATGCGTGGGTAAATCAACGCGGTGGCTGCTACCATTAGCACAAATGCAACGCCCACTTTTTTGGGTTGGTGCAGTGCTTTATCAAGAGCCAGCATATAGCGATCACGCAGGCGCATGAAAAATCCGTCTACTTTCTGGATGATACGTGGATGGTTTTTTTCTTTTTCTATCGGCACCAGAATTTTAGAAGCGATCATTGGACACAAGGTTAAAGCTATCAGCGAAGAAAAGCTAACAGCTGCGGCGATAGTAATAGCAAATTCGGTAAATAATCTGCCAATGTCGCCTTCTAAAAATGTAATCGGCACAAAGACTGCAATTAATACCAATGTGGTGGCAATAACCGCGAATCCTACCTGCTTGGCACCTCGATAGGCGGCAATGAGCGGTGTTTCACCATATTCATTCATACGTCGTACGATATTTTCCAGCATCACAATGGCATCATCCACCACCAGACCTATCGCCAGAACCAAAGCCAGCAGTGTTAGTAAATTGACCGAAAAGCCAAAGCCATACATAACAATAAAGGTAGCAGTTAGCGAGATTGGCACCGTAATTGCCGGAATCAACATGGCGCGTACACTGCCTAAGAACAGGTAAATGACAAAAATTACGCAGGCGATAGCGACGAATAAAGTAAAATACACTTCGCGTATCGAGGCTTTGATAAATACAGCAGCGTTATAGCTTTCTTCAATTGACATGCCTTCCGGTAAATTTTTACCCAGACGTTCAGTGAGTGCAATGACTGCATCGGCCACCTCGATTGTGTTGGCAGTCGATTGACGGATGATGCCAATACCCACCATGGGCACTTCATTGCCGCGAAACATTGTGCGCTTTTCGACGACACCTAGCTCTACTTTGGCAATATCTCCCAAACGAATTAAATAACCATCAGCGCCCTCGGCAATCACTAAGCTGGCGAAATCTTCCGGTTGCTTGAAATTGCGATCTACGCGAGCACGAAACAGTCGTTCTTCAGATTCCAGTGTACCGGCAGGAAGCTCAACATTCTCTGCACGTAATGATGCTTCCACATCGCTAACGCTTAGGCCGCGTGCAGCCATTTCCTGACGATCCAGCCAGATACGCATGGCATAACTCAAGCCACCGCCCACGCGTACACGCGCCACACCATCCAATGTGGAATATTGGTCAACCAGATAGCGCTGTGCATAATCCGTTAGTTCAGGCACACTCATACGGTCACTGGTCAGGTTGCGCCATATAATTACATCGTCATTGCTGTCTACTTTTTGTACCTCTGGTGGTTCAGCTTCATCCGGCAAATTATCGGCAATTCCTGAGATGCGGTCACGCACATCATTGGCCGCAGCATCGATGTCTCGATTTACGGAAAATTGAATGGTGACATTGGATTCGCCGTCTCTTGAGTTAGATTCTATAAATTCAATGCCTTCAATACCTGCAATACGTTCTTCCACAATTTCGGTGATACGCGTTTCAACGATATTCGCAGGTGCGCCAGGGTATTCTACCTCTACCGTGATAATGGGTGGGTCGATATCAGGATATTCTCGAAGTGATAACCGTTCATAGGAAACCAGACCAAAGGCAACAAGTAGTATCGATAATACGCTGGCGAAAACAGGGCGTTTAACGGAAATGTCGGAAAGAATCACTGGCTGGCCTCTGTGTTCGATTGCTGTGGCTCCGGCTGCTGATTAAGCATATCCGTAAGGCTTGCATTATCATTGGCTATCACTTTGACGATGACTTCAGCTCCAGCACTGACACGTAGTGTGCCATGTGTGATGATGTGTGCGCCTTCCTCCAGTCCTTCGATGATTTCTACATCCCCTTTGCGCCGTGTTCCAATCTTCACCACAGAATCTTTGACAATCGTTTTGTCGCCTTCTTTGACAGCCACCATTACATGATTCTCATTGCCTTTTGTCACCAGTGCTTCTTCGGGTATAACCAGTGCTAGGCGGGGATCTTTTTGCAACTGCACCCGCATTAGCAACCCGGGGCGAAGTTTATAATCAGCATTAGGCAACAATGCCCGAACAGACACAGAGCGGGTAAGTGGGTCAATACGACTGTTAATGCTATAGATAGTGCCGGTAAACACATCATCCGGCCATGCTCTGGTGCTGGCTTTTACTTTCACGCCTTTTTCTAATGCAGAAAGAAAAATTTCCGGCACTGCGAAATCCAGCTTCATTGCGCTGTCATCATCTATGGTGGTAATTAGCATACCTGGTTGTGCCAATGCCCCCACACTGATATTACGTTGCCCAACAACACCATCAAACGGGGCAATGATTTTACGCTGCTGAATTTGTGATTCGATAGCTTTCATGCGCGCCTGTGATGCCTGCATTTCCACCTGCTGTTCATCCAGTGCTGCTTTCGATGCTGCGCCACGTTTGATGAGAGGCTCAAGTCGCTTCACTTGACGCTGCGCCTCTTTTAATCTGAATTGTTCCTCTGCTTTAAGTGCCAGTTCTTCGGAAACATCCATTTCTACCAGCACGTCGCCTTTTTTAACGCGTGCGCCATCGTCAAAATTCACCTTGGTCACCAGCTCTAATACGGTGGAGGCCAGTTCTACATTTTCATTGGCTTGTAATGTTCCCAAAGCTTCGATTTCATCAACGAAGGGTTTGCGCTCTACATTCACTGCAAATACAGACACAGGTTTTTTTTGTGCATAAGCATTTGTTGGACTGGTTAAGCTCAGCGCAAGAAGCAGGATTATTATAATTGTTTTCATTATTCTTGCTCCTGCAATGGGTTCTCAAGATATGCGTTATCAATTGCTCCGCCTGAGGCACGATGCAGCGCGATACGGTTATTGATAAGTGCTAGGCGCTGGGTAATCAGCGTGCGTTCAACTAGCCTTAGTTCCTGTAATGCGTTGAGTACCGGAAGATAATCATCCACCCCGTGCTTGTAGCGCACTTCTGTTTCACTCACGGTGTTACTCAAAATCTCACGCCGTTCTTCAAGGCGGTTGACAAATTCGCGTTGTGTTTTTTCCTGCGTCAATGCGTTTTCCACATCTTCCACGGCCTCTAAATAGGCTTGGCCAAATGCAGCCAGTTGTTCTTCATAAATGGCTTTGTTACGCTCGACCGCTGCTTTGCGTTTACCCCAATCCAGCAAGGGTTGCACGAAGCTTCCCATTATTATAGCTACAGGGCCGGTGAAAGCCGCTCCGTCTGCATAGACATATGAACCATCCAATGTAACTTGTGGTAAGCGGTCGGCAATGGCGGCGGCAATATCAGCATCGGCGGCTACAAGCTCTGCCCTAGCCACACGCAAATCAGGGCGATTAATTAGTAAATCTGCCGGCACACCCACCGGTGGCAAAGCTGTGGTAAACGACAGTGTTTCTTCTGCTGATACGCGGTTTGAGCCATCGGGCATTGATCCCAGTAATACATCCAATCGGTTTTCAAAAACTCGTAAATCGCCTTCTGCAACAGGAATAAGACTTCTGCTATCAGCTACCCGGCTTTGTTGCTGCAGCACTTCTACATTCGTGCCGACGCCGTTATCATACCGTAGTTCCAACAGAGTAAGCAGTTCCTGATCGGTAGTGACTTGTTTATTCAATAACGCCAGACGGTGTTGTGCGGATACTGCACCAAAATAGGCGTTTGCTACTGCTGCACTTAACGAAAGGCGTAATGCTTTGACATCTTCTATTCGCGCCTCTGCTAATAGTTGATCGGCTTTAGCTGCAGACCCAATACGGTTAAAAACATCAATCTCCCAACTCAGCACACCGCCAACTTCACTTGTGCTTCGCTGGGCGTTATTTTTTTGCCAATTGTTGCCTGTATTGCCTTCCAGGGTCACTTGCGGAAAGATATCGCTGCGTGTTTCGATAGCTAGTGCCTGCGCTTGACGCATGCGGGCTAATGCCTGCGTTACCGTCAGGTTAGAGGTCAATGCCATGGTAATGAGCTCATTAAGCTGTGGACGATCAAAAGATTTCCACCATGCCTCGGTGTTTTCGATGCTACTCGGCTGGGAAGCGCTTGGGAAGCTATTTGCCCCTGCAACAGGAGGTTGAGGGTCGCGGGCAAGGGGGTGAGGAGAACATGCGCTCAGCAGGAACGCCAAACAGATAGCGGCTATTATCGATATCTGTAGCGTATACGTATGTCTGTAACTGAGCATGTTGGTAATCTTTAATTAGTCATTTTATTGAGATAGGGATGCCAGAGAATAAAATTTACAAAACGTCTATAGCTTGCTCAAGTAAATACAGGACTTTTACAAACAGAAACTGTGTCCTTAGTGCTAGTACTACTACGATACGCTCTAAATCCCTCTATTTATATAGTGGAAATATTTAACCAGTGGCGACTAACCGGAAGGATTGTGAAATTTAGCGATAATATATCAGGTGATAGGCGGAATTTAGGCTCAATAGTCAAAAATAGCTTAGCTGCGAATGAAGCTTGCATAATCCATTTCGATGACACCATTTTGACGTAAGGGTTGTGCCTCTGTCAAAATATCGTCAAGATATAAACCTTCAATGCAAAATGAATGATAAGGTTTGCCTTCCACATCAAAACGGCAAAACTCTATTTGCGTTTTATTTTGAAGAGTAATCTTACTGCGTTTTTTTGAAATGCTCATTGCCTTCCAGCCAAGCTGTTTAGCCAGTACGTGTATATCGTCAATGACAATGCTAGATGCGGTGCTTTGTGGGAAAAGCTGCGATATTATATCGGCAGCTAATGGAAAGTGATGGATAGTTTTTGGGTGGAAAGCCTTGCAACTTTCATGCGCTTTAGCGAAGGGTTTAATTTCCAGTTTGTTTTTACGGCATTTGATGATGCTAGGGCTATCGGCCAAAAGATATACATCATGTTTAGCTTGCGTTGTGGCTTGTGTAAACGCTTGTTGTTTCTCGTTGGGCAGTAGAGAAAAACAGTTAGCCTCAGCAGGCCAAAACCCTCTCCATTCCCAGACTTCAAGTAAGTTTTTTGTTGGTAGAGTCAAGTCTAGCGGCTCGCACTTGATGCGAGATCGGTGCGTGATTGAGTCACCTGATCCACATTGCTTTCCGGGGGAGGATTATTTAAAATGGCATTAATTGCATCAGTCGCGTTGCCATACTTCCTAACGGCTTGCACCAGTTCAGGGGATTGCTTTTCATCTCGGGTTAAGCTGATTCCGCTATTTTCATCAAGCAAAGTCTTCTTTTCATCATCAACTATGCTGTTAAGGTAACGCTCCGTTTCACGTTCAGCGTAGCGTTCGGCCTTCATAGCGCCCAGCGCACCTTCTAGCTCACCTGTCAAAGAATTGTTGAATTTACTTCTCATGCGCACAGCATCAATGGCCACGGCACCCGCCACAATGGCAAGGCTTTTTGCGCTATAGGCAGCTTTTCCATCTTTGCCAGAGATTTTAGCAATGCCGTCTTTTTCCCCATTATATGCCATTACAGCTTTTCTGGCAACATAGGCGACTCCTGAAAGCGATATCAGCCAAGAGCCGGGGCCCAATACCTCACGAATACCAATAGACCGGCTTTGAATCATTTTTTTCTGAATATAGGCAGCCATTTCTGTGTCCATGCTACCATCGGGCAGGGTAGCATGCTGGCGTATCGCCTTATCAATGCGCTTATTAGCAGCATTTTCCATAAATGTGCCGAATAAAGACTTCAAAACACCCTGACGGGGCATTGTTATTTCTTCCGGCTCTAATTTATGTTTTGCGCTCATATTTGGCTTCTGAAAAATTATTTCTGAGAGTGTGGTAGGTTAATCTACAACTCTTATAGCCACTCATAATAGCACAAACTTGGCGCGGTAATATTACATTATTGTGAAAGTTGCATTCACTCTGTCTGGCAATGTAAAACCGCCACGAAATTTTAATGCTCAAAAATTATAAAAACTTGTCGCGAGACAATTTTTTTGTAGTCGGAGTCTGTTAGTTATGTCGCGTGTGAATGGTTGCTGGGTTTGTTATAACCTGCAAAAGAGTATAGCGGCATGCCGCATTGACGCTTAGGCTTTTGCAAGCTCTGGAAAGAGTCAGCACCCGTTTGCGCACACTCGCATAAATGCCACCCGCTTCAATACAATTTGTTAGCTAGGCGGTCAATAACAAGAACAATAAAAAGCGATTGCGGCCTCTATTTATTTCTTCGGGAAGCTATATGCCACATTTACTGGCAGGCTGGTGCAATAATGCTAGCCTGCCTTTTTTTTTAATACGCTATTATGCATACCAATCGTTGCTGAAAAGGGGGGGATATATCCCCGGGTTTCCAAACAAAAAGCTGGTAAAATGCACATGCCGAAAAAGCAGGAAATAATTGAAAGTTCCACTCTTCTTAAAGGGTTGCCTGCTCATCTTCAGGATGAGTTGCTGCAGGCAAGCACTTTACGAAAACTGGAGAACGGTAAGCTTTTGTTTTTGCACGGCGATAAAGCTGAGTATTATTATGTGATTATACGCGGAGCAGTGAAGATTTTTCGTCAGAATGTAGAAGGCAAAGAGTCGGTGCTAAGCATTTGCCGAGCGGGAGAAAGCTTCGCTGAGCAGGCGATTATGGGTAATGCCCGTCATTTCCATAGTGCTCAGGTAGTAGAAAAAGGCACTGCGGTGCTAGAGGTACCAGCCTCATGCTTGCGCCATATAAGCAAAGAATCGCCCCAGCTTGCATTAAAAATGGTTGTTTCGTTATCAAACCAAATGCATGGCATTGAGCGTTTGCTCGAAAGTACATTAGTTAAGTCAGCGGCAGAGCGGGTTGCGTGCTATATTTTGCAGATTTGCACCCCCACAAATGCTAATAACAAGGGATACGCAAAACTACCTTACTATAAGAGCATCATTGCTTCTTCGTTAAATATGAATGCTGAAACATTTTCCCGCGCTTTGCATTCACTTAAAGATTTAGGAGTAACGGTGGAAGGATTGCATGTACATGTTGAGAACGTAGAGAATTTGCAGGCCGTTATATGCAAGCATTGCTCATGTACGCGGGAAGAATGCCCCGTTGCAGAAAGCCGTATGGCACGTTTGAATCGACACGATACCGAATCAGCTTAATGTAAAGCTATGCAGGTGTTTGGAGTTGAAGGTCAGATGCATCCGCAAAGTTGAGCGCAGCAGTGAAGCATGAACCTTTGCCAAGCTGGCTAGAAACGAGGATATCTCCATCCATCATTTTTGCTAATGATCGGCAGATATTTAGCCCCAATCCAGCGCCCCCATATTTTTGATAAGTCGTTTCACTGGCTTGTACATAACGACCAAATACCTGCGATAACCGCTCAGGTGCTATGCCAATACCTGTGTCGCTTACTTTAATATGCAGATGCCAGCCACCAATTGCATTGGGTAATGCGCACACATCCAGTTTGACATATCCTTTATCTGTAAACTTTATTGCATTAGACAGCAGGTTTAAAACAATTTGGCGCAGACGCAACGCATCCCCCACTAATAAGTGGTGAAATGGCTCAATATGGACATAAAATTTTAAATTCTTCTTTTCGATTTGTGGTGTAACGATATGTACAATTTTTTCAATTTCATGCATTAGGTCGAGTGGATTATTCGAGAGCTTTATGATGCCGGATTCGAGATACCAGCTTTCAAGAACCTTTTGGATAAGCTCCTCAAGTTGCAATGAGCTATCGTGCAGAATCTCGGCATATCGCCTTTGCTGCTCTGGGGTGCATGACGTATTATACAATATTTGTGAAACACCTGAAATTGTAGTGAGAGGTGTGCACATTTCATGACACATATCTGTGAAGTACATATGTTCTTCAAGCGTGATTGGCGAATCTCTTTTGTTGTAACGCCCCATTTCCTTTTTCCTCATGCTCAGGTGGTTTGGCAGAGCTTAGCACGCTGGTGATAAAAAGATTTGATAGGAGTCAAGCTATTAACCCCCTAGGGCATATTATGGAAAAACAAGTGGTTTTTTTATGAGTTTTTTCTCGGGTGGAAAGTGATTATTCATCAAAAAATAATGTAAATGCCAGCCATACTGGCGTAGAGAACGTAAACGCTAGTATTACCAGTTGCTCTAAAGGCGCATACTCAATTTAACCCAAATTTAGATGAGGCAGTATGTTGTTACCAGCTACGAATATAGAGCCCTTCTTTGATAAACTAACATCTATTACACATTTACTTAAAGAAGGTAAAACTGAAGCGGCGCTAAGTGAGGTGATGAGATTGGTTACCTCAATGTCATTGAGTGAGGTTGTTATGTTTCAGGAGGTAATGATAGATTTTCACCCTGAGGAATCTTCAGGTATTTTAATACAGCGCTTGTGCAGTGACTTTTTTAGTGATGAGCCGGCCGCATATTGTTTGCGGCAAATGTTTGTGGAAGAGCTTAACGCACAAGCCGTTTTTCCCCTGCGTAGCGCAGCGATAAGCTAGATACAAAGGTTTCTATGGCGAATAAGTTGATATTTTTGTACTTTAACCACTTAGTCACCATGTAAACTTCTAAAGGATTAGAAATGAAACGGTTGTATTTGCTAAGCGGAATATGGTTGATTCTAGCCATTTTGATGGTGGTTCCTGTATATGCGCAAGAAGATGCTCCCGCAAAAGACCCGCTCAGTTTACTGTTGAATCAGGAAATTTATTCAGCGTCTCGGGTATTAGAGCGCGCTTTCGATTCTCCTTATGCGGTTTATGTATTGTCTTCAGAAGATATACGTAAACTCAATGCCCGCAATATTCCTGAAGCACTAAGAAACGTGCCGGGTTTGCATGTGGCGCAAATCAGCAGTTCCACCTATGCTATTTCAACAGGCGGTTTTAACTATCAATATTCTAATAAACTGCTCGTTATGATTGACGGGCGCACAATTTATACCCCGCTGGTTTCTGGCACATTATGGAATAACCGTACGCCAGCCATAGAAAATATCGATAAAATTGAAGTTGTGCTTGGCCCCGGCGGCGCGCTATGGGGCACAAATGCCGTTAACGGTATAATCAATATCATTACCAAAGATGCGGGCGCTGCGATTGGTAAAAAAGCTAGTGTAACAGCGTGGACAAATAACAATTATAATTTTACTTACCGTCAGGGAATGGAGCTCTCTAAAGGAGTGTTTTTTCGTGGCACAGCGCAGCATTCGGCTAGCGAAGATGCATCATTTGTAAATCCAATAAGTGGTCAGGATACAGATAACAAGTGGACAATCAGCAACGCAGGCTTCCGTGTAGATTGGAATCCGGCGCAAAGTGATACTTTTACACTAGACACGCAGTTTGGTCATAATGTTTCAGAGAATTATTTCAGCCGTGTTCCCGTTACCACAACGCCATTTTTTCAGGATGTGGCGCATGACATGCAATCCAATTATGGCCATATTCTTGGTAAATGGGATCATTGGTATGGCGACAGTAATTTATGGACACTGAAAAGTTATTTAAATTATGAAATGCTGAAAATCGGTATTTTGGAACGTGAAGAAATTACATTCGATACGGATTTTCAGAATTCTTTTTATTGGAACCCAAAAAATCAAATGACATTTGGTGGCGATTTCAGAGTGGTGTCGGACGATATTCGTGATTCGCGTTACATTGACTATGAGGATATGCAGCAAACTGAGCTTATCTATAGTGCATTTGCACAAAACAAGCATGAAATTAATAAGAAGCTCTTTTTCACCTTAGGGGCAAAGCTTGAATATTCAGATATCAGTGATTTATTGTTTCAACCCAATGCTCGCTTGGCGTTTTATCCTTCAGAAAATCAAACGCTGTGGGCTGGCGTGGCACGAGCCTATCGGCGCCCTAATCGTGGAGAGCAAGGGATAACCACGCTTTATCCAAGCCCTACAGTGCCAGGTACATTTTTGGCACAACGGGGTAATCCCAGCTATAAATCTGAAGAGTTAGTTTCGTATGAAGTAGGATACCGCTTTAAACCCACAACCAAGCTGGCATTAAATGTGTCTAGTTTTGTGCGTGAGTATGATGATTTACGTTCTTTTTCTCCTCTTCCAAGTACTGATCCAAATATTTCTGTCGCGGCGCTGGTCGAAAACGAAGGTAAAGGACAGGCATATGGTGCGGTGATAGAAGTGCAGTGGCAAGCCACCGATGATTGGAAGCTAATTACTTCATATGATTTTTTGAAGCTTGATCTGGAATCAGCCAACGCAAGCAGTAATGCCAGTGTGGTTAGAGAAGAAGGTCTGGCGCCAGAACAGCAATTTCGTCTGACATCTGACTGGACAATAAATCCTGAATGGGAATTCATTACGACGCTGTATGCAGTGGATGCATTGCCGGCAGTTGGGGTGGATTCTTATGTCAAGCTGGATGCTAATTTGCATTGGCATTTGAGTGATGACACATCTTTGATTTTCTCCGGTCGTAATCTGACCGATGACAGACATTCTGAATTTTCACCAGGGCTCTATGCGCGCCCACTAGAAATAAACAGGACTTTCTTTGCAAAGCTGCAAATGAATTTCTGACACAATAAATAGGGTAAAAGCTTGGTAAAATCGGTGTGCTTTCGTAACTCAATAGTGATGCTTATGTGTCTGTTTTTTACGGCGCTACCCATGAGGGAGGTAAGAGCGCAGATTACTCCTTATATGCAACTTGCTGAATTTGTTATTAATGTATCTGATCACATTAAATGGCCAAATTATGAAGAGCCTTTGCATTTATGTGTTCACGGCTATGATCTGATTGCGATGCAGTTGCTCACAAAAAAGCAAATCAAGCTATTGAAGGTAAACTTACTGATACGTGAAGTGAAAAATGTGACTACGGATAGTTTGCGCTCATGCAGTTTATTATATGTTGCCACCAATGAAGAACGCAATCTTATGCGAATTATAGATACGGCAGAGCTAACTAAAACTCTGACAATCAGTGTTTTGGAGGGCTTTGTCGCAAAAGGCGGAACAATAGAGTTTCAGCTAATTCGCGGGCAGGTTAAAGTATATATTAACGGTATGCAGCTTGATCGCTGGTCTATACGCGTCAGCCAGCTACTACAACCTTTTGTGAAATAAACCCATTACTTAATTCACTGCTTAAAACATTGGCAATGTGTTTGGCATGGGGTGCCAAATGCATGGTAATGTGGTTACCTTGTACGGTATGCATGCAAAATCCGCCTTTGGATGCAACCAAATGTTGCCAGCCTTCATGCAGATTAGGCTGAGTAAAACGGTCGCGCTCTGTGGCGTAAAAATACATAATTTGTCCTATATAGGCGGCTGGTGAATAATTGAATACTGAATCGTGATGTAAACGCCATAATTTGATAAATTCTTGCGTACGGATCTGGCTGGTATTCAAACTATCTACTAATTGTGCATGCACTTGCGGTGAAAACTCACGAATAGCTTCCATCACCGCTTCATCAGTTTCCGGCACTACACTTGGGCGGGAGGGCGATGGAGTATCAAGCATTGCCAGTAGCTCAATCTGCTCACCTTGCGCTTGCAGTAAGGCGGCTATCTCATACGCCACGGCTCCACCCATCGACGAGCCACATAGCGCATAAGGGCCATAAGGTTGCTTTGCCTGAATAGCGACTAAGTAATCTTTTGCCATATGCGCAATAGTGCTGCGCTTAAAAGAAGCTGCAAGGTTTGGTAGCGCCTGAATGCCATAGATACAGCGTTTTGTCTGCATAGACTGGCATATATCCCTAAAAACCGTGACCGAACCGCCCGCCGGGTGAATCATGAAAATCGGTGCAAGCTCAGTGTCTCCTGCTTTAAGCAATATGCATAACGAGGAATCTACTGGATGAGTTGGTGGTGGTGAATTTTTTGTTAGTGACGCAATATATGCAGACAACTTGTAGACAGAGTCATGCTGCATAAATGTTTCATAAGCTAATGTTTTGCCGGTGCGTTCTTCTATCAGGCATAGCAAATCAATGCTAAGGAATGAATCAATTCCCATATCCTCAAAACGTTGCTCATCATCAATTTCTTTCACCCCTAACTGTTCTTTCAATATCGTGCGAATTGCTTCGGCAATGTTCGTGGTGGCGTGAATAGCTGGTGGTGCTGTAAATTGTGCACTTAAAGCGGCTGGTTTGTGCGCAACATCATCTGCCAGCCAGCAACGTTTGCGTTTGAATGCGTAAGATGGCAATAGAGGCATTTTGCAACCTGATGCAAAGCTTTGAATAGCCGAAGCCTTAACGGTGCCTTGCAGCCATAGTTGTGCTTGCTTGTAGCTGTCACTGCCTTTAGGCAATGTGGTGATATTTCCTTGTGTGTCGAGTGTGATATAATCGCGAAAGGCGTAATGTTTACGATGACACTGCAGGCTGTAGGCCACATTGCAAATTGAATCTGCCGGTACTTCTGCCACATATTCCAGATAAGATGCTTTTAGGCGGTTGAGGGCCTGTGGACTTTTAGCGCTGAGTGGTAAAATATAATATTCATGTTTATGAAGAACAGCATTTTGGTTTTTTGGTATGCTGCGTATAATTGCATGTGCGTTGGTGCCGCCAATACCAAAAGAGCTTACGCCCGCATAGTTATGTGCAGCAGGCAGTTTTTTAGTGGTTTTATTGATGTAGTAAGCGCTGTCTTTAGCAGATAATTCTTTAGGCAAAGCACTAAAATTTGCGCTGGGGGCGATTATGCCGTGATGAAGCGACAACGCACTACGAATCAGGCCTATAACACCCGCTGCCGCATCTAAATGTCCGATATTGGCTTTTGTAGAGGTGAGAGCGCAATCAGCCGCACCAGCCTCTGTCAGAACTTCATTCAAGGCGCTCAACTCGATACGGTCGCCTAATTTTGTACCTGTACCGTGTGTTTCAACGAAGGCAAACTGTGCTGGCGAGATTCCGGCAAAATCGGCAGCAGCGCGGATTACATTAACTTGCCCTTTAGCAGTAGGTGCTGCAAAGCTCATTTTATTGCGGCCATCATTATTTATGGCAGATCCCGCTATGACAGCATATATATGATCGTTATCAACCAGCGCATCGCTGAGGCGTTTGAGTATCACAACACCTGCGCCGTTTCCAGGCACCATGCCATCGGCATTTTCATCAAATGGGCGGCACGTGCCGCTGGCAGAAAAAACACTATTTTCTTTGTAATCATAGCCCCCTTTGATAGGGCTGGTAATGCTAATGCCGCCTGCAAGTGCCATATCGCATTGATAGGTGAGTAGGCTGGTGCATGCGTGATGGACCGCTACTAAAGATGATGAACATGCCGTTTGAATCGTTTGGGCTGGGCCTTGCAAATCAAACGCATATGCGACTCGAGTGCTTAAAAAATCCGCGCTATTGTTGATAACCAATTGATGCCAGTCCGCTTTATCAAAAAGCTGCGGATGCTTTTGCAGGTTTTCTGTGAGATAAGTATTGAAGCTAGCGCCTGCGAACACACCTATAGAACGCCCCGCCGCATGTTGTGCATAGCCTGAATCTTCTAATGCATGATAGCAGGTTTCAAGAAAAATACGTTGCTGCGGGTCGAGCCATTTTGCAACGGATGGCGGAATATCAAAAAACTCATGATCGAAGCATTCGGCATCTTTTAAAACACCTTTTGCTGCAACATAATGGTTGGAGGGCGCTTCTGCATCTTGCTGTATTTCTTTGGAGGAGAAATGCGAAACACTGTCTTTTGCAGTCAGAAGATTCTGCCAAAAACGGGTTGCGTGCTCGGCTTCAGGTACACGGCAGGCCAAACCGATAATTGCGATTTCTTCCATCATTGCAGCTCCTCCTTCTTACGGGTTTTAAACTGCTGCATTGCTGCGCGGCGACTATTTGCAGTAGCGTTTTCTGATGTAACTATTTGTGACTGTGCGTCTTCAAGTTTACCAGCAAGCTGGCGGATGGTGGGGTATTCAAAAATCATCTCTGCGGGCAATGCGCATTCGAGGTTTTGCTCCATCTGGGCGGCTAGATTCACAACTTCAAAGGAATCGCCTCCCAGATCAAAGAATGTGACTTCAGGGTTTATGCTTTCAGGGAGAATTTGAAGTGTTTGCGCCCAAAGCTGTGTGAGCCGCTTTTCCAATGGGGTTAGGCCATAATCAGTAGCTTGTTGGGGCAATGCATCCGCATCTATGTGTTGCAATGCTGCGCGATCAATTTTCCCGTTGGAAGTGAGGGGAAAAGAATCTAAAGGAATATACTCTGCCGGAATCATATATGTAGGCAATACGGTTTTTAGCTGTTGGCAGATATGCTGTACAGTGTAGCTTGTGGTGCCACTAATATATGCAATTAATTTTGCTTCTGATTTTTTAAGTAGAACCGCAACGGTCTCAAAATCAAACAAACGATACATCGCCCGTTCAATTTCTGGCAGCTCGATGCGATTTCCCCGCAATTTTATCTGATGATCGCGACGCCCTAAAAAGAATACTTCGCCATCGGAAGCTTTATATCCCATATCGCCAGTGCGATATAATTTAACATGTGGTACATAGGGATGGGCAATAAAACGTTCAGCGTTTAACTCAGAATTATTGAAGTAACCTTGCGTCACGCCGGGGCCGCTAATGCAAATTTCTCCTTCAGCACCATTGGGTTGTATCTGCATTTGTGGCGTATAAATATGCACCTCTGTGTGATTGATAGCTTTGCCAATGGAAATTTTGTCTCCGGCATATGAGCTTTCGCTGCAATCTTCGCAGGTAGCCATAATGGTACATTCTGTAGGGCCATACATATTAAGCAACCGCGTATGCGGCAAAACGGTGCGAAACTGGTCTTTCAATTTTGGCTGTAATGCTTCGCCGCCCGAAATCACACAGCGCAAATCAGCCAGTTTTTCTGTAGAAAGATGTTGGAGCATGTTGGCTAATTGGCTGGGAACGGTGTTGGTTATATTCACGTGATAAGCATTCAGCAACGCTATGAATTTTTGAGTGTCGCGAATTTCATTCTCATCGGCAATCACAAGGCGTGCGCCTGAGGATAATGTGCCCAATATTTCATATACGGAAGGATCAAACCATATATTGATGCGGCTTAGTACGGTTTCGTGTAATTTTATATTAAGCGTTTTATTATACCATCCCATCCGCACAGCAATATTACAGTGGCTTACCTGCACACCATTGGGTACGTTGGTAGAGCCGGAAGTAAACAGTATATATGCTATGTCGCTGGCAGAGCGCTCCACACTAATGCGTTCCATATAAGGCAATGTGCTGTGTGACACCGTGATATATGGCAGGTCGCCATAAGACATGGATGGTGTATCTATATGAGTGAGAACCAACGAACAATCGCACTGGCTGAGCATTGCATGTGTGCGCTCTTGCGGTTGCTCTGGATTGATAGGCACATATACGCCGCCAACTTTTAATACTGCAAATATCGATAAAATTTGCTCAATGGAGCGCGGTTGAATAATGGCCACTTTATCATTTGGCTTAACCCCCTGAGATTGAAGCATATGCGCAAGGCCATTCGCTTTTTGTTCCAAAGTCTGATAGGTTATTGATTCGCCGCTGGTGGTAAGCAAAGCGGTTGCAGCAGGGGTGACATGGCTTTGCCGCTCAAACGCCTGATGAGCAAGATTTTCGTCAAAGCACACACTAGCTATCGCTTCACGTGTCATAATCTGGTGAGTATTATGCTGTGAAATCAGTGCAATAGCATCCAGTGGTTGTTGGCTATTCGTACATACACTGTCAAGCAGTTGCACAAAGTGCTGGGCCATGGCCGCGATGGTTTCTTCATCGAAGATATCTAGTTTATATTCGAACGCACATAAATAAGGAGGTGTGCTTACGTCATAAACCAGCGTCAGATCCGAGGCTACCTCAGCATATATCGGTGGTACTTGTGTGGTTTTGCATCCGGCAAAATCGAATGACTCCAGCCCAAAATGGGTTTGTGCGAAGGTGACATTAAGCTTTGCGTCTTTATAATTCACGCCATTTTTACGGATTGCTTTAACAATATCACCATAAGAAAGCGCTTGATATGGGCGATCGTTCTTGCGTTGGCGCGTAATCGTATCTATTAGGTCGCCAAATAACATTTGTCCATTGAGTTGTGTGCGTAAAGGCAATGTGTTAGTGAAAAAATGCGGCAATCGGCGAAGATGCGATGGGCGCATATTGACTGGATAGGCGACCGTGATATCGGTCTGGCCAAAATACCGGTAAAGTAATGTATCGAACGCGGCCAACAAAACAGAAAACGGTGTAGTGCGATGCTGTCGGGCCAATGTTTTTATGGCCTGCATTTGCTGAGCATCAAACTGAAAATAACGGCGTGCTCCAAGATCGCTGTTGATTGACGGAGGCTGAAAATGCTTGAAATGTACTTTTGGCTGAATATTTCGAGTAGCATTTAGCCAATATTGCCGTGCCGCCTGCTTTTCTTCGGCGCTATAATAATCAGCAGTATAGTTAAAATAATCAGCGACCGTACCCTCGTTTGCGGGGGCGAATTGTTTCATACACAGCTGGGGATCGGTGCTATAAGCTTGCGACACAAATTGTAAAATAGTGTTAGCAGAACCATGGTCGCAAAAAATATGCGGCGCTACAAAAGAAAAATAATGCAGATCTGGGGCACATTGCACAAGCGTATAACGGATGAGCGGTGGCGCTTTGAGGTTAAACGGCTTTTGTAAAGCGCGCTGCAAGATCACTTGCGCTTTTGTCTCGCATGCTTCCAGGCTAAGCCCGTGGTCGCTCAGATCATGAAAATCCACAACGTCGCCTAAGCTGGCGATAATGTTTTGCCGAACGCCATCCGGTGTTTCTTCAAAATAGCTTCTGAATGTATCGAAATATTCCACACTGGCAGCAATAGCCGCAAAAAGTTTTTCGCGATTTAAAGAACCGGTGATGCGCGATTGAAGATTCACATTATACGCATGGCCGGACGGTTTCAGCTTCCATTCTAGCCACAATCGCTCTTGCTCTTGTGTAATGCGGTATGTGGAGCAAGCAGATAAATCGCCCGTTTTATTTTTTATTGCGCTATTATTCATTGTGCCTCCCTAAATGTCCTAAGGATCAGTGCGCTATATTTTGGAGGATATTTATTCTATATTTTCACTAAATGCAATTTAATAGTTGCATTTAGTGAAAATACAACCATTACATGGTATGCGAATTTGTATTTAGTGTAAGGAAATCAATTATGAATAATCTCTATGCTCATGTAGGCATGCGCTTGAAAATACGTCGTCGTGAATTAGGGCTTACACAAAAAGAGGTGGCGGCGCATATAGGAGTGGCTTACCAGCAACTACAAAAATACGAATCGGGTAAAAGCCGTGTGGACTCTGAGAGATTGTTTGAACTTGCCCATTTTTTGAAAGTGGACATAGAATATTTTTTTGATGCTTCGGGTAGGCATGCATCAGAGCAGCAAATAAAAAACCAACCAGATGTGCTGGATAATATGACATGTTCCATTATTTCTGATTTGAATAAATTAGGCCCAAAAGTGAAGCAGCCTTTGGCTAATTTCCTGCGAGAACTAACACGCGCCTTGGAAGTTGATTAGCGGTATGCGTTCATCGTCTACACTTATTCGCGAATATCTTATCTTCAGTGGCATACTGGTATTTATCGTTGCCACTATTTGTCTTCTTTTCAGTTGGAAGCTGTATCAATCCATTGAGGAAGCGCGTGATCACTTGCTGGTTTCCTATGAGGAAGCTATTTCAGAAAACCTGCGTCATAGTTTTGATAAAATCGCGAATCACCATCGGTTTTTAGGAGAAAAAGCGCGTTTGCTTATCGACCAAAATAAAAGTGACTTGATACCCGTTCTACTTCAAGGCGAAGGCAAGGTAGATAGTGGATTGCGCAGTATCTATGCATGGATGTCTACGCAATGGGAGCGCGGAGCGTGTAATGATAGCCCCCCATGGCAATTGAACGTAAGCGCGTTACATAGCAACCATGCAAATTATTTGCCAGTATATATGTTTATTGATTCTGACAACGGATGCATCGGGCGTATTAGCAGCAAACTATACATCGACCAACTGGATTTCTCGCTTGCCGAGGTTAGCCAGCGATATGAAAAGCTTTCGTTCATGCTTTTTGATAGTAATGGTAATTTTTTAGTTGCCTCGAACCCCTCTGTCATGGCAACGGATATTGTTAAAACTGATTTGGCTGTGCCTGTTCAACTGGGTGATACTCAATATATTAAAAGCACGACCACGTCTAACGGCTTACAAATTATGGTGGGCTATAAACAAGCGGATTGGGTAAGCAGTATCAACGCTGCAATTGGCACATCGGTGCTTTTAGGGGCTTGTCTTACGGGTATATATCTGGTGCTGCTATTTCTCTTTCGCCGACACACGATTGTTCCGCTAATTGATCGGCTATATAAAGAAAAAGCACGCGAGGTAGAAAACCGTATGGAAAGCCAGCGCTTGCTCAGAAGTATTACTGATAAAATGCCAGGCTTTGTATATCAGTATAAAATGCGCAGTTCGCAAAATCACCAAATTACCCTCCTGACCCGAGGGAGCGATGCAATTTTTGGAAACGAATCTCGTGGAACCAAAGATATATTGCATTGGCAGTTAACAGACTCGCAGGAAGTCATAAACCTGCAAGATGACATTATGCAGCATCGATTGCATGAGAATGATAGTTATAACGTTACCTTTCCGCTGGTGGTGGATGGTAAAGTGAAATGGCTCTTTGATCAGGGGATATATCTTTCTGGAAATAAAGAAGAAAAAACCATTGAAGGTGTGGTGATTGACATTACCGATATTAAAGAAGCCGAAGAACAGCTTAAACAGGCATTGGCTAAACTCAGGCAATCGAATGAAGAGCTGGAGAAGTTCTCATTTATTTTTTCACATGACCTTAAAGAGCCACTCCGTGTGATTTCGATTTTTTCACAAATGCTTGAGCGGCATTTAGAGATGCGCGGTATTGATGATGATGAAGTAAAAATAATTAATCAGCACATCATGCAGGGTGTGGATCGCGCCAAAGAAATTATAGAAAATATTCTGGACTATTATGTATCTTCGCACGAAGAATTGAAAATTGTAGAGGTCTCAGTCGAGCAGTTAGTGAAGGAGCTAATACCATTCTTTAGTAATATAGATGAAAGTAAGCAGGTGAATTTCAATATTGAAAGCCTGCCAGTAATTTGTGCAGATAAAAAGTTATTAAAAAATGTATTGCAGAACATCATTAGTAATTCGGTGAAATTTTGCGATAAAAAATATTGTCAGATTACTATTAGCGCTGAATCAAGTGACACAGACATTACATTTGCGATCAAAGATAACGGAATTGGCATCCCAAAAAAATATCATAATTCTATTTTCGACTTGTTTAAGCGCCTCAATCGTAAAGATGAATATGAAGGAACAGGGGTTGGGCTTGCATTATGTAAAAGAGTGATAGAGGCACATGGTGGACAGATTTGGGTGAAGTCGGATGTGGGGCAGGGAACAACCTTTTACATCAAGCTGCCAAAAATAATGCCACAATAGCTGGCATAAAAACAGAAAATGCCAATACGAAGCTCTGTCGTCTTATGTTAACTTCCCACTGGGAATTTAAAGGGTGGAAGACTTCAAAATGGAAATACAAAAATACCGTGAGCGCTTTGACAAGCCTATGGAACAGTTCGTTGATATACTTGATGCTTTGCCAGCGTCGGAGTTGTTGCAATTGCGCAATGTGTTGGCAAAACAAGCTATGACGCAAAAAGATATTTCATTCATCAATTCATACTGCGAAGCATCTGCTCATGAAATACAGATGGCACATTTACAGTACAAGAATTGTATGAAAGATGAGATACGGCTATTATGGCAAAAGAAAGCACCTATGTTACGCTATCTTTTATTAAGCAAGGACACTGATGAACGAGGTTAATGTTTATATCGGCAGCTTCTTACGCGATGCGCGTAAACGCCGCAAACTCACGCAGGATTATGTCGCCGAAAAAGTGGGTATCTCACGTCAGCTTATGCAGCAATATGAGCAGGGTATTTCAAAAATACATGTATCGCGTTTATTTGCCATGTGTCAGGTTATAGGCGAAGACGTGCATGAGTTGATGGAAAACGTTTCTGTCCTCATGGAAAAGTCCCGCCATCAAGAGCGCAATCCTCCGCGCAGTATGGAGATCGTTAAGAATCGCCCATTGCGAGTATTGTTGGTGGAAGACTCAAAGGCAGATGAGCTTTCTATTGTGCAGGCGATTGAAGTTTGCGATGAAGACGTGGATTTAAATATCGCCCGCGATGGCGCACAAGCGCTACGTATTTTAGGTAAAGATGCGCTCGATTACTCAAAAAAGCCGGATATAATCCTTCTGGATCTAAACTTGCCTATGATCAGCGGGCGCGACCTGCTGAAGCAATTTCGTGCACACAGCGTCTATTGTAGCATCCCCATAGTGGTATTGACCAATTCAACGAATATTCAGGAAATGCAATCCGCCTACATGCTGGGCGCAAGTGGCTATTTAGTTAAATCTTTCGATCTTGAAGACTTTTATCATAACATTCAAATTGTTATCACCTATTGGTACACAAATATTTTGCCATAGACATCAGTCTGAACTATTTCCAGAATAGTGCGTTTGCATACCATTTTGGGAAACACAAACCTTACCAAATCAGTCAATCACTTGCTTGCTTCCAAGCGTAAATGTAGAGCGCAATGCAGCGCAACTAAGTTCGCGTTTGGATGGTTGTCACAACGAAAGAAAACTTAACGCCCTCGTCCAGCGGCAGAGTCAGGAGTTGCACTCGTTCCGGCTTCCAGCATTGCAGCGCGATGGTCTTCACGTTCCAGTAAAGTTTGTAGATAGGCTGGTGGCCCATCTTGAGGTAGTCCTGCATCCTGACCTTGCTCGGCTTCTGGAGCTGAACGATGCGCTTCAAGCGTATCAGAAAGGGTTGATTCTGCTTGCGCGCGAATATTCTCAGACCATTTGTCTGAATCTATTTTCCAGTCTCCCCCATCAGTTTTGCGCCCAATTTCTTCGAATAGAGGGCTTGCATCTGCGCCGCCTGCTTCAAAAACTTCCGAAGTGGCTCCTAAGGCATCGGCAACTTCTTTGCCTCGCATGCGAAACTCCGCTGCTTCTGAATTGGGGAGGGACAGGTTAGCATCATCAATATCTACTTTTCTCAACTTTTGAGCTATTTCCAACCGCATTTCTCCCGCACCTTTTTCACCCGTAGGATCCAGCACACTGGCATCCGCGCCTGCATGGTCTAAATTATAATTGATTAGATCAGTTTTATATTCAGGATAATATGACTCAGGAAGTTCCTCAAATTTTTCTCGAGCTAATGCTAGATGAGCCTGCTCTGCACGGGCTTGGATTTGCTCTTCCATTGCTTCGGCATCTTTTTCACCCGTAGGATCCAGCGCACTAGCATCCACGTGTGCATGCTTTAGGTTTCCTTTAATTCGTGCAATATCTATTTGAGGGACAGGTGATTCACCAAGCTCGTCAAACACTTGATTGGCTATACTTAAATGCGCCTTTTCTGTACGGGCTTGTATTTCCTTTTCCATTGCTTCGGCATCATTCTCGCCTGTAGGATCCAGCACACTGGCATCCGCGCCGGCAAGCTTTAGGTTCCCTTTAATTAGTGCAACATCTATTTGAGGGACAGGTGACTCACCAAGTTCGTCAAACCTTTGTTGTGCATGGGCAATATGTTCCTCTGGAGTCATACTTATAGGATTCATATTCGTCATCGAATCCTTATTTGGTTTGCTATTAAGTACTTGATGTTGATCATCTGGATTGTGTTTTATAGCCATGTCGCGCCTCTTTGTATTTTGATTTTTAATGACGCAATAGTAACCTGAATAAACAATGCGCAAAAGTTAAGGTTTTGTGACAAAAATTTGCATATTGTCCATATATGCCAGCCAAAATGAATGAGTTGCCCTAAAGCATTGATCTTGATGTAGTGCCTACCCATGCACCAACTCACGCAAAGCATATCTTCACCATAGTCGCAGTGCCGATATGAGATATTTTGTGACTTTTAAGGATTTAGTGGTAAAGTAGTATGCATGAAACAAATGAAGCGCATTTTAATGACAGTTATATTAGCGACCTTTATATTAGCGACCTTTGTATTTAGTACGGTCGCGAATACGGCTATGGCCGCTTGTAATTGTTCGGATATGCAAAGCCAAGCCTCACAATCCACCGATGATATGCGCGATATGCCTTGCCATAAAATGGATAAGGCCGATAAAGACTCCACCAAGGCGGATTCTAATAAAATAGCTAAGTGTGACTCTTGCGGATGTGGGGATTGCAATATCACTGTCGCCGCAATGTTTCCAATGCAACTTTTACACAATCAGGCTATTAACGCTACTAAGGCTGTTGCGCTTGTAAGCGATCATATGAAATCGCTTTTCCCATACGGTATCGACTATCCTCCCAAACATATCTCCTAAGTTTTCACGCCTGTAATGTGTTGGCATACAGGCGATTATTCGTTTGCTTTTATGCATGCGATGGACATTAACAATGGAGATTTTTATGAGAACCGCATTTTTTGCGAGTGTATTTCTTGCAGGATTGCTACTTGCACCACCAAGCTACGCAGAAACATTTGATGCTCTGCTGCAAAAGCTAAACAACCATCCGCAGGTGGATGCTATTTTGGCACAAAGTGAACGTCAGAACGAACTGGCGCAAGGGGAGCTTGGCTTGCCTGATCCCATTATATCTATTGGGGTAAACAATCTGCCAACGGATAGCTTTTCGTTTGATACGGAGCGTATGACCTCTAAAGGTGTTGAATTTAGGCAGGAGATTCCCAGCTATAGCCTGCGTAAAGCCCGCTCCAGCATACGTGAGGCAGAGTCTCACAAACAAAAGCTGATGGCCGATTATGCACAAGCACAGTTGAAGGCATTGCTTATCAAGCGGCTGGTGCAACTGGAGATGCTTGATGCGTTGGAAGATGCCGCATCGAAGCAAGTAGCACTTTATCATAGCATAGACAAGCATTTGCAGGGCCGCGTCGGGGCAGGCGATTCGGTATACGGCCAATTCTTTGCTTTTGATGCAGAAAAGTTGGAAGTGCAGCATAATTTAAATGACATAAGTCAGAAACGTAGCGAGGCAGAGGAAGAGTTGCGATGGCTTGTGGGGGAAGTGCCGGATAGTGTGGTGGTGGAAGACATGGTGTCCCAGTGGCCGGTGGATGCAGAAAGTATGTATCCTACGCTTATTGCCAAAGAAGATGTGTCAGTAAAACGCAAAAGCGTCGATGAGGCCGATGCTGCTTTCAAACCCAATTACGGCATCAAAACCGCTTATATGCAACGTGATATGGTAAATGGCAATGATCTAAGCGATACATTCACGATTAAAGCCAGCATGTCAATTCCGCTCTGGGCATCGCGCAATCAGAAGCCAAAACTTCGTGCAGCAGAAGCTGCCGAGCGTAGTGCCGGATTCGCCTTTGAGAATACAAAGCGCCAGTGGCTCAGCCGCATGAACGTGTTGCAAAACGAACTGGATGTATTGCTTAAAAATGTAGCTGTGCTGGAAAAAAAGAAAAAGGCTTTGAATGAACTTATCGCTTCTAACGAGCGAGGTTATGAGTCCGGCGAACTGGGTTACGATATTTATGTGAAGGCAAAGATAGACCAGCTGGATGTCGATCAGAGACTCATTCGCCACCACGCCCATCATAAAATCGTTGTAGCTCAGATAAACAGTCACATACGGGAGACACCCCATGAAAAAGATTAATCTGATCATAGCCTTGCTGATCATGACATTTACTTTGCCCGCTCTAGCAACGGAGCAATATACCTGTCCGATGCATCCGCACTATCTCTCCGACCATGAAGGCACATGCCCAATTTGCGGCATGGATTTAGTGCCGGTCTATGAAGAATCAAATAGTGAGGGTAATGCATCTGGCGCCGTCACCATTTCTCCTGAAACCATCCAGACAATGGGCGTTCGCACTGCCAAAGCAGAGAAAGCGTCCTTTGGTACAGAAATTCGTGCTGTAGGAATTGTAGCATCTGATAAACGGGCGCAACAGGAACTCACCACCCGAGTGGAAGGCTGGATTGAAGATTTAAAAATTGAAGCCGTCGGAGATGTGGTGGCAAAAGGCGATGTGCTTTACCACCTCTACAGCCCAGAGCTTATCAGCGCCCAGAAGGATTATATCAGCGCCCTTTCTACAGGTATCACAGGCCGTATCACTGCCACGCGCAAACGGCTGGAGTTTATGGGAGTGCAACCTTCCGTGTTGGCTACCATTACCAAGCAACGCAAAGCGTTGGAAAATTTGCCTTTCACCGCAGATGCTGCAGGAACAGTCAGCCAGATTATGGTGCGTGAGGGCAGCTATATTAAGTCCGGCGAGATGATTGCACAGATCGAGGATTATTCCAATGTTTGGGTAGAGGCCAGTGTGGCTGAAAAAGACATGGCATTTATTGCCGCAGATGCCGAAGCCAAGGTGCGCTTCCCGAATCTGAACAATAAAACGATCATGGCCATAGTGGATTATATTTACCCCACCATTGATGCTACCACCCGCATTGGCAAAATACGATTGCTGCTCCCCAACGAAGGCGATATCCGCCCTGGTATGTATGCAGATGTAGTGTTTGAAACCAAATCCGAACAGCGTCTTTCTATTCCCACCGAAGCCATTTTGCATGATGCGGATGGCGAGCATGTCATTGTGGCGTTAGGTAATGGAAGGTTTGCACCGCGTGATATTGAAATTGGCATCGCAGGCGGCGGCAGAACAGAAGTACTTTCCGGTTTAAAAGAAGGTGAAAATATCGTAGTGAGCAGTCAGTTTCTGATTGATTCCGAAAGCTCATTGCGAGAATCACTTAATAAAATGCAAAGCCCAACCAAAGAAGCTCCGGCAGAGCCTATGCAGATGGAGGGCGGTCATGCAAGACACTAACCATAAGAGCCAACTGGGACATGATCCAACCAAGTCGTTTATCGCCGGAGTCATTGAGTGGTCGGTAAGAAACGCCTTTTTAGTGTTAGTGCTGATGATTGGACTCACGGTTTTCGGCATTACTGCTGTTAAACAAACGCCGCTGGATGCTATTCCTGATCTATCGGACACACAGGTGATTATCCGCACTGAGTTTCCTGGCCAATCTCCGCAGATTGTGGAGGATTTAGTTACATACCCACTTTCTACCACTATGTTGGGGCTGCCAAAAACCAAAGTCGTACGCGGTTTTTCCATGTTCGGCACCTCATTTGTTTATATTATTTTCAAAGACAGTGTTGACCAGTACTGGGCGCGAAGCCGGGTAATTGAGGCGCTTTCCAAAATTCAGGGCGATTTGCCACAAGCAGCAAAACCGCAGATCGGGCCGGATGCCACCGGCGTAGGCTGGGTATATCAGTATGCAGTGGTCGATAAATCCGGCAAACATGATTTGGCGCAGCTTCGCTCCTTACAAGACTGGTTCTTGAAATTTGAGCTAGCCACGGTGCCGGGTGTGTCAGAAGTCGCCTCAGTGGGTGGTTTTGTCAAAGAATATCAGGTGCTGATTGATCCAAATCGCTTAAGAGCTTTTGACGTGAAACTATCACGCATTAAAGAAGTGGTGGCGGCAGCCAGCGTCGAGGTGGGCGGCCGTGTAATTGAGCAGGCCGAAACTGAATATATGATTCGCTCTAAGGGCTATATCACCAATCTGGAAGATTTGAAAAAGACCGTTATTAAAGCAAAGGATGGTACGCCGGTGCTGCTATCTGATGTAGCACAGGTGATTGAAGGGCCGGAACTAAGGCGTGGCGTTACAGAGCTTAACGGCGAAGGTGAAGTCGTTGGTGGCTTTGTAGTGATGCGATCCGGTGAGAACGCACTAAATGTAATCGAGGGAGTGAAGAAGAAAATTGAAAGCCTGAAGCTTGGTCTGCCAGAAGGTGAGGAAATTATCTCTGTTTATGATCGCGCACCTTTAATTGAAGGCGCGGTGGAGTATCTTTCTCACAAGCTGATTGAAGAAGGCGTTGTCGTGGCACTGGTCACGCTGCTGTTCCTTCTTCATGCCCGATCTGCTTTGGTAGCCATCATCACCTTGCCGCTTGGAGTGTTGGCGGCATTTATCGTTATGTCGGCGCAAGGCATTACTGCAAATATCATGTCTTTGGGCGGTATTGCCATTGCCATTGGCGCGATGGTGGATGCCTCTATTGTTATGGTAGAAAACGCCCACCGAAAATTATCCGAATTAGATGAGCATGCCACTCGCGTAGAAAAAAACGAGGCGATTTTGCTTTCAGCGAAAGAAGTGGGGCCGGGGTTGTTTTTTTCGTTGCTGATTATTACCGTGTCTTTCCTGACAGTGTTTGCACTTACCGGGCAATCCTTCCGGTTGTTCTCACCGCTGGCATTCACTAAAACCTATGCGATGGCGTTTGCTTCCATCCTTTCTGTGACAGTCGTGCCAGTGCTGATGCTGTGGCTGATTCGCGGTAAAATCCGCCGTGAAGACGAGAATCCGATTAATCGCTGGTTCATTCGTCTTTATCAGCCGCTTTTGGCCAAGGCACTTAGCTATCGCATCCTCACTGTGATAATCGCGCTTATGTTGCTGGCATCCACCACCATTCCGCTATGGCGCACCGGCTCGGAATTCATGCCACCACTCTATGAAGGTAATCTGCTTTATATGCCGACAACTTTGCCCGGCGTGTCGATCACCAAGGCCAAAGAAATTCTGGCACAAACCGACCGGTTGCTCAAAACCATTCCCGAAGTGGAGCTGGTATTCGGCAAGGTCGGGCGCACCGATTCTGCAACCGATCCGGCACCCATTTCGATGATTGAGACATGGATACGACTCAAACCAAAAGACCAGTGGCGCGATGGTATGACATCCGAAGCGCTGATCAAAGAAATGGATAAACGGGTGAAACTGCCAGGGTTGATTAATAGCTGGGGCTATCCCATCAAAATCCGTATCGATATGGTATCCACTGGCATTCGTACGCCAGTTGGCATTAAAATATCCGGCACCAATTTAAAAGGAATTGCGCGTGTCGCCCGTGATGTGGAAATGGCAGTCAAAGACATTTCTGGCACGCGCTCTGCCTTTGCTGACCGCGTGGTGGGAGGGAAATATCTGGACATTATCCCCAACCGTGCCTCGCTGGCGCGTTATAACGTGGATATGATGATATTCCAGCAGGTGATTCAGTCGGCACTGGGTGGCATGAAAATCGCCGAATCGGTGCAGGGGCGGGAACGCTATGCCATTATGTTGCGCTACGACCGTGCCTTCCGTGGAAATCCGAAAGATTTGGCTGATATACTGGTGTCAACGCCGGACGGGGCGCATATTCCGCTTGGGGAGTTGGCCACCATCGAATTTACCGATGGCCCTTCGATAATTAAATCGGAAAATGCGCGGCTTAATGGTTGGGTGTTTGTAGATATTGCCGATCGCGATATTGGTGGTTATGTCGCTGAAGCGCAAACAGTGGTGGCAGAGAAAGTAAGACTGCCCGCCGGATATGCTGTTGGCTGGTCTGGCCAGTTCGAACAAATGCTGGAAGCAGAAGCGCGGCTAAAGATTGCCATTCCCTCCACCATCCTGATTATTTTCGTGCTGTTGATGATATATTTCGGGCGGGTGGATCGCACGTTGATGGTGATGCTCTCGCTGCCCTTTGGTTTAATTGGCGGCATGTGGGCGGTGTACCTGGCTGGATATAATATGTCGGTCGCCACTTCGGTCGGCTTTATTGCGCTGGCAGGTATTGCGGTGGAAACCGCTGTGGTGATGCTGCTGTATTTAGATCATCAGGTGCGCCACCATCCACCGGCAAATCTAAAAGAACTGGCAGAAGCAGTCATGCATGGCGCAGTATTGCGTGTACGGCCAAAACTGATGACTGTTTCCGTTATCATCGCTGGTTTGCTGCCTATATTCTTAACCGACGGTCTCGGCTCAGATGTGATGCGCCGCATTGCTCTGCCAATGGTTGGCGGCATGGTCACTACCACGGTACTGACGCTTATTGTGATTCCAGTAATATATTTTTTATGGGAGGGGCGACGTTTTAAATCAAAAAATATAGACGCTTAGTGTCTAAATTTATAATTGCGGGATTGTCTATGCCAGAAAATACAACTGTTCTGGCACCAGCTACTCGTATCGACCGGCGGCATTTTTTGCATGGGTTGAAAATTGAATTCTCATTCTCCGATGCGAGCGATTACAACGCGGATGCAGGGTTTTTTGTTTTTAAACAAAGTAATGGCAGAAACTTCTTGGTAAATATTAAATAGATAATACTTTTGTTGCTCATTGCTGTAACAAAACTTTAACAAACTAGGGGTGGTGTTAATCTTTATTAATTGCTAAAAGGGCGCGCCGGAAATGCTCATCAGTTAGTAACATTTGATCTGGCGCATGCGCTGATATTTTCACGTAGACGATATCGCATTAAAGAATATTACAGTCGCTAGGAGAGAATATGAGAACGTTAAAATTACAAGCTTCTACTAACGGTAGCAAAAACGACGGTTATAGCATCAACATGAATGGCAAAGACCGTCTTTTAGATAGCGCCGGCAAAAAACTTAAAGATTTTCCTGACAGCAATGGCGAATTCACCAGCAAAAACGATGCTACGCTAGTGCTTGATGGCTTGGATTCCTCTGCTTCAGTATTAACTGTCAGTGGCGTTGGCGCTTGGAATACTACCAAGACCCTTGTTGTAAAAGGCGATGCCGAAGCGCTTGATGGCAAAGATTTAGTAATTAATAATATCGTACATGCCAAGGTAGATCTGGCACATCATAATGGCGGTTTAACCAAAACCGATGTAAATGTTACTGTTGATGGTGTAAAGCGTGCGGATATTGATACAGGTAAAGGTGATGATGTTGTAGAAGTTGGCATTCTGACCAATAATGCTACATGGAGCCGCAATTTTGATATTAATACCCGCGATGGAAATGACACTATCATACTTCGCGACGCTTCTGCTGACTCGTATTCCGATGCGGGGTTGATTGAAAGTGGACGTCACAGCTCAGTTGAAGTTAATAGTGGCCGTGGCGATGATGTTGTTATCGTTAATACACAACTTGAAAATGCCAGCATTAAAGCAGGCCGTGGTGATGATCGCATTGAAATCAATGCCGAAGTAAGTGGTGAATTTGAAATTAAAGCAGGTCGCGGTGACGACCACGTTACTATGTATGCCGATGCAGAACTTGCCAATGGCGCAGATGTATCGCTAGGGCGCGGAAATGACACCTTTGAAGGCGGCAATGCAGCCGATACTGTTTCGGGTGGCCGTGGTGACGACTTGTTTGTGTATAACAGCTTTGAAGCCGCTGCTGGCGACGTTGTTCGCGGTGGTCGTGGTGAAGATACCGTACAATTGCATGGCACTGTGGCAGATTATAGCGTAGCTGCTGAAGCTAACGGTTGGTTTGATTTCACCATCACTTCACTGGATGCTCATATCGAAGTACGTAATGTCGAATTGTTCCGTTTTGATAACGGTACCGATGCGACCGACGATGACATTGTAATGACATTGCAAGAAGTATTGGATTACAACGCTGCAATCAGCGTTTCCGCTTCTACCGATTTTACGGATACTAGTCTGGAAGTAAGTGTTGATCTTGCATAATTTTATTATGTGATACTCAGTCATAATTCTCTCGCGGCAGGTGCATTTTGTTCCTGCCGCATTTTTTTGCAGAATTATTTTCGTCCATAGGCATCCTCAATGCGAATAATATCATCTTCTCCCAGATAGCTGCCGGTTTGCACCTCCAATACTTCCAAAGGCGTGTCCGACAAATTTTCTAGCCGGTGATACGTGCCTTGCGGGATGTATATAGATTCATTTGCATGCAATTCGTGCAGCTCTGTACCCAATGTAACCTGTGCAACCCCGTTGATAATAAACCAATGCTCGGCGCGACGCTGATGCATTTGCAGTGAAAGCTTCGCCTTAGGGTGTATTATCAGACGTTTGATCTGATGTTGCGAGGTAGCTTGTATGCTTTCATAATATCCCCACGGGCGATATGTTTTTGCCCCGTTTTCAAGCAAATGCATATGCGTTATCCGCAGATTGGTAACCAGCGCTTTAACTGCTTGCGCACAGGACATATTAGCAACCAATACCGAATCTTTCGTAGCAATAATAAGTAAGTCTTCTACTCCCAGAGCGGAGATGTGCATAGAATCGCTTGCGGACAGATAGCAATTTTTGCTCTCACTTATGAAAGTGTCTCCCTGCGAAGTATTGCCATTAGCATCTTTGGGGGCTAGCTGCCATGCGGCATCCCATGTGCCCACGTCACTCCACCCACAATCCAGAGCCACGACTGCCGCTTTTTGCGTGTGTTCCATTATGGCGTAATCAAACGATAGCGAAGGCAGGGAAAAGAATTTCTCATTATGCACATGCACGAAATCATATTTTTTTTCAAAGTTAGCGGCATTTTGCGCTTTATTAAGTAAATCTGGCTGATATTTCGCCATTTCTGCCAACATTTGTTTAGCAGTAAAAACAAAAATGCCGCTATTCCATAGGTAATTCTCAGAGGCTACATAACGTTTTGCGGTGGCATGATCAGGTTTTTCTTTGAAATTACGAACCCTAAAGCATCCTTCTTGAGCCAGAGGTTGCGCTAGTTGAATGTAACCGTAGCCGGTTTCTGGGTGGCGCGGCGCTATTCCAAAAGTAACAATGAATTCTTCGCATGCCAGTTGGCAGGCTTTTTCCACCGCAACTAATAAAGCTGGAGTATCTTGAATGTAATGATCAGCAGGCATAGCAAGCACCGGGTGGCCTGCAAAATGCTGCTGGGCATACAGCGTGGCAATAGCAATGGCAGGGGCGGTGTTGCGGGATTGTGGCTCTAAAATTACATGAGCATCGGTAATTCCTGATTCACGAAGATTTTCGGCTACCAAAAAACGATGTTTAACGTTGCAAATAATGATAGGAGCAGTGAATGCATCGCGATTGGCGACACGAAGCAATGTTTGTTGCAAAAGTGTTAAATTCTCATCGCAAAGTTTATGTAATTGTTTTGGGTGGTTTTCTCGCGATAGCGGCCATAAACGCTGCCCCATACCACCACATAAAATGACCGGAACTGTTAATTTTTTTTGACTTTTGGCCATGATAGTTCCATATAAGTGTACTTAATCTTGCATTGCAATATATACAATTGTGTAGCCACACCAATACACAAAAGAAATGTAAAAATGCAATTAATAATTTAACGATTTTTTTCAGATATTTATTTTATGACCGATACCCACAGTTTCCATAGTTCTATACTCCGTGCCTATGATATTCGAGGCATATACGAAGAAACCTTGTTTAGCAAAGATGCTTGGTATGTTGGCAAAGCTTTTGCCAGTGCGGTAATTCGCGCAACGGGCAACGCAACACCAAACATAGCGGTGGTATTCGATGGTCGTTTGAGTACGCCTGAGCTATCGCAGCAGTTGATGGATGGCATTATCAGTACCGGTGCTACGGTATGGAATTTTGGACTTGGGCCTACGCCAATGATGTATTTTTCGGTGCATCACACCAACGCAGATGCAGGAGTTATGGTAACCGGATCGCACAATCCAAAAACCCATAACGGCTTTAAATTGATGCTGGGTAAAAAATCATTTTTTGCCGAAGATATTACCAAGCTAGGCGAAATGGCGTTGGCTGGTGATTTTGAAAATGGTAACGGTACTATCATAGAAAAAGATTGCAGCGAGGCCTATGTAGACGTGTTGGCGGCGGGTTTTGAGCCACAAGGCGCAAAACCAGTTAAAGTTGTGATAGATCCGGGCAACGGAGCGGCTGGTGTAATCACAGAGCGGCTGGTGGCTAAGCTGGATGCGGGTCATAAGGTGATTAATGCTACTATTGATGGCAATTTCCCTAATCACCATCCCGATCCAACCGTGCCAGAGAATATGCAACAACTCACCGCAGCGGTAAACGAAGGCGGATATGATTTTGGCATTGCCTTTGATGGCGATGGGGATCGCATTGGCGCAGTCGATAAGCAGGGGCGCATTTTGTATGGCGACCAGCTGATGGTGTTATTCTCGCGGGATGTGCTCAAAAACAATCCGGGTGCGACCATTATTGCCGATGTAAAGGCCAGCCAAACTCTGTTTGATGATATTGCCAATAATGGTGGAAACCCAGTAATGTGGAAAACTGGTCATTCTTTAGTGAAGGCAAAAATGAAAGAAACTGGTGCGAAACTTGCCGGTGAAATGAGCGGGCATATTTTCTTCGCAGACCGCTATTTTGGCTATGATGACGGTATTTATTCTGCGGTACGCTTGATCAATCTTATGGCGCATGAAGACAATACGTTGGAAACCTTGTTGGATGCGATGCCAGAAGTATTTAACACCCCTGAAATACGTATTGATGTCCCCGATGCAGAGAAATTTGCACTGGTAGACACTATTCATGCGCGCTTGGCCGATAGCCCTGATACAGTGATTGACGTGGATGGCGTGCGTGTGGTGAACGAAAACGGCTGGTGGTTGGCGCGTGCATCAAATACGCAAGCCGCCATTATCGTGCGTGCAGAAGGACGTGATGCGCAGGCATTGGAAGCGCTCAAAGGCACCATTAAGCAGCAATTAAAGGCATCAAACATTACGACAGATGCGCTATAGTTTTATATTATGAATATGTCTAACAAATAATCGAGGAATACATGCATATTACAGTAGTAGGTACCGGCTATGTTGGCTTGGTAAGTGGAACATGTCTTGCGCAGGTTGGCTGGAATGTAACATGCGTGGATAAATTGGAAGATAAGGTAGAGAAGCTTAAAAAAGGCATCATTCCTATCTATGAGCCGCAATTGGATGAAATGGTGCGAGCAAATGTGGAGCAGGGGCGCTTGACATTCAGCACCAATTTGCCTTCTGCCATCGCGAAATCAGATATTATCATTATTGCGGTGGGCACTCCAACCCGTAAACAGGATGGCAATGCCGATCTGCAATATGTGTATGCAGTAGCAAAAGAAATTGCACAAAGCCTCGACCATTATGCGGTAATAGTAACAAAATCAACAGTGCCTGCAGGCACAGGCCACGAAATTCAGCGCCTTATCCGCGAAGAAAAACCCAATTTAGAATTTGATATTGCATCCAATCCCG
The DNA here is from genome assembly GCA_022450665.1 of Alphaproteobacteria bacterium. GTDB lineage: Bacteria > Pseudomonadota > Alphaproteobacteria > Rickettsiales > VGDC01 > JAKUPQ01. The sequence continues at coordinate 36,270 of JAKUPQ010000009.1, forward strand.
AATTTCTGCGCGAGGGCAATGCGATATTCGATTTTATGGAGCCGGATCGCATTGTGGTGGGTGTAGAAACACCCCGCGCCCGTGAAGTTATGGCAAAATTATACTCACCTTTCAGTGACAAAAATGCCGAAGTTTTATTCACCGACATCGTATCTTCAGAGCTGATTAAATACGCCGCAAACACGTTTTTGGCGACTAAAGTAAGCTTCATTAACGAAATGGCTGATTTATGTGAAAAAGTCGGCGGTAATGTGGTGGATGTTGCCAAAGGCATGGGCAGCGATAGCCGTATCGGCCCAAAATTTTTGCAGCCCGGCCCCGGATATGGCGGCTCGTGCTTTCCTAAAGACACGTTGGCTATGGTGAATATTGGCGAACGGGCTTTAAGCTCTACTACCATCGTAGAAGCGGTGATCGCTGTGAACCGCGCCCGCCCCCACCGCATGATTGCGAAGATTCTGGCGGCGTTGGATAATAACGTGCGAGGCAAGCGCATTGCCATGTTGGGGCTGACATTCAAACCCGATACTGACGATGTACGTGACAGTGTGGTGATAACGATTGCCGATGAGCTGACACGTCTTGGCGCGGTAGTAATCGCCTATGATCCACAAGGCATGCATGAAGCCGAAAAAATTCTGGGCGATAGCATTACGTATGCAAAAGATACTGAAGCTGCGCTTAAAGATGCGGATTTAGTGGTGCTGGCCACCGAATGGAAAGAGTTTTGCGCCCTCACACCAGAATACATTAAATCGCAAGTGGCGAACCCGCTAATGGTGGATTTACGCAATGTATTTGATCCTGAAACCATGAGTAAACAGGGATTTGAATATCATTCAATTGGCCGTGCATCAGTGAAAGCAAGCGCCTAAAATACCAGCTATTTTCTGTAATAAAACTGTAACTGGCAAGGCTGCAATCAAACCTCTATGATTGCACACTGGCACAATTACGAGCAAAAAAGGATGCAACATGAGCGATGATGAATATACCCCACCAAGTAAGTTTACCGAAGTTATCGCAAATGGCAGCAACCGTTCGTCACAAGGGTTTCAGCCGCCCATAAGCGCCGAGAAGGCAGAAAAATATCTCGAAAATCTTGAGGGTGGCGTTGGCCCTATCGAGTTTAATAAAAGCGAAATAGAGCGCTATATTGCAAAAGATTTGAAAGAAGATGAAGCAGTGAAAATGCAGGAATGTGTGGATCAAGCCACATTTGTTGCCCATGTTAAGCAAGCAGATAAAGCATTAGAAAATATTTTGCTGGATGAAAACGAAGCAGGTAAAGGTGATGAACTTACCATGCTAAATAATGCTACCCGTTTGTTAAAGAAAGCTAAACCAATGAACGAGGAGCAGAGCCAGCTTTTAAACGATGTGCAAGCGAGCTTAGAGGAAATTCTTGATGAAAAGCCCGAATTGGCAAAGGCAAGAGACTCTCAGCAAGCATCTATAGCTGAGCGCGGTTTAGCAAAGCCTGTTTCAGAATTGGCAACTAATCCGCAATCTGGTGGGCGTGGTAGGTAATAACCCACAGCATAACATCAATTTCATACAACTTTCACATTATACTTAAAACAGCAATTCATATTGCCGAAATGACAAACGATTAAATAAAGAGCAAAGCAGCATGAGTAATGATGATACTATGAATGATGATACTATGACAGAAGTAACATTATCTGGCGGTACTTTCAAAGTTCCAAGTCCGCGTGGGACGCCAGCTAATGCAGAGCCACCAGAAGACTGGGGGCCAAAGGATGCGCATACTCCTCATACTCAGTCAATGCGCCATTACGATCCGCAACGGGTAGTGCAAGAACATGAGTTCGTGCTGGATGGCGTGCTGAATATTGAGCAATATGAAGGCAAAATTAAGGGCTACGATAATGTAGAAGAGAACTTTCAAAAAGTACGCGACTTCGCCAGCATGTCTGAAGCGATGCATGAAGTGAGCCACAAGGGCGATCGCGACCCGGTCAAGGTGCATAAGCTTGAAAGAGAAGATGGTCTGCCAGAGGTGAAAACCTTTCTTCCGCCCTATATTAAAGACCTGTATAAAAAATATGCTAAAGAAAACTGGACAGGCATAGCCAGTAGTCCGGATTATGAGGGCGGACAAGGCTTGCCGCATAGCTTCATGTCTGGAATCAGCGAAATGCATATGGCTAATCCGGGCTTTGCTGTTTTAGAAGTGCTGACTAAAGGTGCGGTGGCAGCACTGGAAGAAAAAGGCAGTGAAGAGCTAAAAAAAGAATGGCTACCACGGCTAAATTCGGGTGAGTTTAGCGGCGCTATGGTTATGACTGAAAATAGCTATGGCAGCTCGCTTGGCGACGTCGAAACTACATTTGTGCTGAACGAAGATGGTAAAACAGGCCAGATGCATGGCCATAAGCGCTTTTTGTCTTCGGCAGATCACGATGCTACCTTGGGCGAAAATGGAGAGCGTAATATCGTGCATATGGTGTTGGCGCGTACCGCCACATCAGAAGGGTATTTGCTGAAAAAAGATAAAGACAAGAAAAAATTCTATACCGATAAAGATGGCCAAATTTTTGATGTCGATGATGAAGGCAATGCGACACTTTCCGAAAATCAGGAAGAACGCAAAGGCCGCGCGGTATTGACGCTAGCTCTTGTTCCTCGTGTGTTGCTGGATAAAGATGGCAATTATGTAGATGAAAACGGCAATATTGTAGATGAACCCAACACCAATAACGTTCGTGCAACTAAGCTGAACGATAAAATGGGGCTGGAAGTGCAGTCCAATACCGATGCCGAATATTCCGGCGCCAAAGGCTTTGTGGTTGGCGATGTGGGCGAGGGCATGACTAACATGTTTGTTATCATGAACGAAGCACGTTTGCTGGTGGGTATGCAAGGCACAGGCTGCGCAGAAATGGCGCGGCAAAATGTTGAGAAATATGCAAATGAAGAGCGCAGACAAGGCCCCGGAGAGCATATTATCAATTATCCCGATTCGCAGAAAAAAATCATGTCTATACGCGCTACGGTAGATGCGGGGCGTGGTATTTCTGCAGATGTTGGTTTAGCACTGGATATAGCCCGCCACGGTAAAGACGATGCCTTTACGGCACAAGAAAAGCAAGCCCAACAAGACTATGTGGATGTAATGACACCGCTAGTAAAATGGGGGCAAACCGAAAAAGGTGACAAAGCAGTAGACGATGCCGTTCAGCTTATGGGCGGGCAGGGCTATATGCGCGAGCGCGGCATTGCACAGATCCGTAACGATGTACGCATTTCGCGTATCTATGAAGGGTCGAATCCGGTACTCGCGATTGCTGAAATTGCTACACAGCTTCCTAAAATGAATATGTTCACGCAAAGAGCTAAAGACGACTTGTCGAAATTGGATCAGGATGATCCCGATATGCAAGATATTCTGAAGCCTATGAATGACACGATCAAAAAATTTGATGAGGCAACGCGCCATGTGCAAGCCCTAGGAATATTAGCTAAGAAGAAAGGTGCGGATTCTAAGGAAGCCGGAGATTTTCAGGCAGCAGCTACTCCGTTTATGGAACTAATGTATAGCGTTGCTGCAGGGACTGCTTTGGCAAAAAATGCGCAAGCGGCAAAAAATAAACTGCAAAATGAAGATTTGGATATAGAGCAAGAAGGATTTTTAGAATCAAAAGTCGCCAATGCTAAATTCTATGCAAATAGAGATGCTGCACGTATGGCATCTGCACATTTAGAAGAAATTAAAGATGGCACTAAGTATCTAGATTTGCCTGACCTTGGACGAATGGAGTATGGAAAAGGTTCGATTGCGAAGAAACTTGCGAAGGCGGCAACTAAAGCGCTAGTGCGTGGACATGAACTTAACGATGAGTATTCAGGAAGAGTAATGAACCTACTCAAGGCTGTAGGAGCGACAAGATGATGACAGCAGCCGTAGAAAAATCTAGCTCGTTTGTGAGTCGTGTGCAAAATGAAGACGGTTTTGCACTTGAAGCTGTTTACTGGAAAGACAGGGGCGTGCCTGTATATGCGGTGGTGCTGATGCCACTTAAACTGGTGCCGCAACTACGCAAAGACCTCAAGCGCAAAGATGTAATGTTAGAAGAATATGGCGAAGTATTGGTGCGCGGCGAAGGCGAAGAACTTCCCGAAGGTTTAATAGATGAGCTGTACGATTTAGTTACCAAATAAAACAAAAAAACCGCCCATCAATATGAGGGCGGTTTTTTTGTAATATGAGCGATTATTTTGCCACAGCGTTTACCGTCACCGTCAGGGTCACTTCGCTTTCTCCGGCTTCGGCGGTGGGGGCAGCCATTTCCATAGCGTCGGATGCCATCATGTTTGAGCGCATAACGCGCATTGGCTGCGCAAAGTTGGTGCTGGCATCAACATTCACCATGGCAATATCCACATCGCTTTTATTCAGCGCCTTCGCCGCACGATTAGCTTTCTCGCGGGCGCGCACAAGCGCTGCTTCCATCATACTATCGCGCACTTCATCTGCCTTTTCTGTGCTGAGCGTATAGTTAAGATTGTTCATTGCAAACCCCATGTCCTGAATTTCTCCGGCAAGCTCTAAAAGAGCCTCAGTGTTTTTGCTTTCAAGGTTAATGGTTTGCGAACCGCGCCATTTCATATTTTCGCGGCTGCTATTAGAGTTGTTGTATTGATATACCGAATAATATCCGGTGGATGTTTTGACGTCCTTTACCTCTTTTGCGGCTTTGACCGCTTTTTCGGTGGCTTTATTAATAGTGTCTTGCAGCGCTTTAGGGTTTTTATTTGTTTCTTCAATGCGCAAGCTGGCATGCAATGTATCTTGCGGCACCTGCATGCGCTCTGTTACCGAAAGCGTGACCAATGTCTGTCCTTCCGGCAAAAGCTGGATATCCTGCGCATAGGCAGGCGTAGCAATTAAGGCGCTGGAAATTATAGATATTGCGAGGAACTTCATGGTATTCTCCTATTAATTTTTTCTCATGCTATACGATATCATCTAAATTTTGCACTGTTATTTTAAGTCGTATTATCGATGCTGGCTTCACAAAAATGTAATATAGCGCTGCTATAATAATTATGTTTTATCACATATTGGATCATCAGATTCTCGCCCTTGCGGCTTCTGCCTTTGTGTGTTCATCATGCCGTCCGGCAATGATGTTTCCCGATTCGGTGCTTCGGCATTGAAGAGAGGTATGGTTAGCATGAACGCAACCGTTCGTTACAACATCACCCTTCGGGGGGACGTGAAGAAGGCTCTCCACCAGCTCAACAACCGCTTCCCGAACCTGGTGATAACCGACGAAGACAAGAGCGTAGCTAGCGTGTTCTACAACACGTGCATCGTCCAGCTGGATGAAAGCCAACGCCTCCAGGTGGTTCTCGCTCACCCCAGCCGGGAAGTTCGCAAGGTGCTGCTCACCCGCATCTACGAGTACTACATGGGCATCACCGGCAGAGCCAACAGTCTCCAGTCGCGCGACAGCGCAGGTACTGACTGCCACCGGCAACAAGTGACGCAAGGATAACTCCAACTTCTCCAGCACCCAGCTGGAATCAAGTTGGAGTTTTTCCTTTTTTAGCGCTTAAAACACCGCTTCCTAAAATAATCATAATATATATATTGACTCTAATGCTGCTTCAAATACTATATATAGTGTTTAGGGTATGCCACTGTGTGATAGTGGTATGAAAAGGGAACATGGTGCAAACAACAATTGTTTAAATCCAAGGCTGCCCCCGCAACTGTAAGCGGTGAGCTTGCGCCTTATGCCACTGATATGCTGCTGTGAACGGCGATTGGGAAGGCGGCGCGAAGCGAGTGATCCGCAAGCCAGGAGACCTGCCAGAAACACGAGGCTGCGAAATTAGCGCAGCACCAAAACGATAACCACATCGGGCGGGGCGCACCGATGAGTGAGATAGCCTGTGTTATTTCATTTAGCGACCTGCTCTCTACATTTAGAGGGTGTAAACTATGCTGCATCAGGCGTATGATTTTGACAAAGACGGTAATCTGATCCATTTCGATCCAAGCCGTACTATTATTCCGCTGCAAAAGAAGCCGCCAAAAAGCGTCACGCCGGCCAAGGCAAAATCCCATACGAATCCTGCACCCAAACCAATGGTGCAACCTTTACCTGCAAACTTAAAATTAGACCGCACACGTGATGCATTGCTAACAGATTTTGGCAAAGCCACCCTCGAAGACCGCTATTTGCTACAGGGCGAAAGCTATCAGGATATGTTCGCCCGCGTATCCTGCGCCTATGCGGATGATGTTGCCCATGCGCAGCGGCTATATGATTATATGTCACAGTTATGGTTCATGCCCTCCACCCCTATTTTATCAAATGGAGGAGCAAAGCGTGGCTTGCCAATATCGTGCTTCCTGAACACCGTGGCCGATACACTGGACGGCATTGTAACTACGTGGAACGAAAACGTTTTGCTGGCTTCCAACGGTGGTGGCATTGGCACCTATTGGGGGTTTGTGCGCGGGTTGGGCGAATCCATTGGCCGTGCGGGACATTCTTCGGGAATTATTCCGTTTATTCGCGTGATGGATTCGCAAACGCTGGCCATATCGCAAGGCTCATTGCGTCGCGGCTCAGCGGCGGTATATCTCGATGTGCATCATCCGGAAATCGAGGAGTTTTTGGAGATTCGTAAAGCCAGTGGTGACTTTAATCGCAAAAGCCTCAATCTGCATCATGGGGTGAATATTACCGATGAATTCATGGAATGTGTGCGCGAAGATAAGTTGTTTGGACTTAAAAGCCCTAATACGGGCGAGGTTCTGCGCGAAGTAAATGCGCGTGCCTTGTTTCAAAAAATTCTCGAAACCCGCCTGCAAACAGGCGAGCCGTACATGATTTTTACCGATACGGCCAATCGCGCATTACCTAAGCATCAACGTGATTTAGGCATGGAAGTGCGTATGTCGAATTTGTGTAGTGAAATTTTGCTGCATACTGGCCCCGATCATCTGGGTAAAGATCGAACCGCCGTGTGCTGCCTGAGTTCAATGAACGCCGAAAAATGGGATGAATGGTGCGAACACCCCCGCATTGTCGAAGACGTGTTGCGCATGCTAGACAACGTGCTGCAAGCCTTTATTGATGAAGCGCCCGATGGCATGGCGCGTGCCAAATATTCGGCGATGCGTGAGCGCTCTGTAGGCTTAGGGCTGATGGGCTTCCACAGCTATCTGCAATCAAAAAACATGCCGTTTGAATCCGCCATGGCAAAATCTGCTAATATGCGCATGTTCCGCCACATTCGCCGCGAGGCCGATGCAGCATCAGTGGCGCTGGCCGAGGAACGCGGCGCATGCCCAGATGCAGCAGAACGTGGCATCAAAGCGCGATTTAGCCACAAAATGGCGATAGCACCCACCGCGTCTATCAGTATCATTTGTGGCGGTACGAGCGCATGTATCGAACCGATTCCGGCTAATGTATACACCCACAAAACCTTGTCGGGAAATTTTTCAGTCAAAAACCCGTATTTAGAAAGAATGCTGGCCGATAAAGGCATGAACGACGATGCCACATGGGAAAGCATCACCGAGCGCGAAGGGTCTGTGCAACACCTTGAAGCACTGTCGCAAGACGAAAAAGACACCTTCAAAACTGCTTTCGAGATCGACCAGCGATGGATCGTGGAATTCGCGGGTGACCGTGCGCCCTATGTGTGCCAAGGCCAATCTATCAACCTGTTTTTGCCTGCCGACATCGACAAATGGGATCTCACCATGTTGCATTGGAGCGCGTGGGAGCAGGGCGTCAAGAGCCTCTATTACTGCCGCAGCAAATCCATCCAGCGTGCCGAATATGCCGGTGGCAAGGGCAAGCCGGAAGAAGGCTTCAAAATAGAAGAAAAAACCGATTATGAGGAGTGTTTAGCGTGCCAGTAATGCTTGCCCCGTTGCGCGCCTGCTGGCGCTCACAAGGGCAGGCGCTTCGCGCGCTCAGGGCTGCTACGCGCATCTGCGCGTTTTAAAACAAATAATGAGCATGCTGGCCTCACTTATTACTAAAGGAATAAAACCAATGACCAACAACAAACGCACCTACGGCGATATCAATCCATTCGAGCTGCAAGGCACCAAAAAGGTCGGCTTGCTTGAGGCCAGCGGCAGCTATAATGTCGAGCGTTACCCATGGGCATACGAGGCTTGGAAGCGCCAGCAACAGGTGCATTGGCTGGGCGAGGAAGTGCCGTTGGGCGAAGATGTGAAGGACTGGGGCGGCAAGGCGCTGTCTGATCAAGAACGTAACCTACTCACACAGATTTTCCGCTTTTTCACACAGTCGGACATCGAAGTAAGCGATAATTATTTTAAGCGCTATATCCCCATTTTTCAGCCGCTGGAAGTGCAGATGATGATGGCGGCGTTTACTAACATGGAAACCGTGCATATCGACGCCTATGCGCTGCTGCTTAAAACACTGGGCATGCCTAACACCGAATTCGCCGCGTTCCATGACTATTCAGCCATGAAAACCAAGGCCGATTATATGCAAAGTTTCGGCACCGAAACCTGTAGCGATGTGGCGCGTACGCTGGCAATGTTTGGCGCATTTACCGAAGGTATGGCATTGTTCGCAAGCTTCGCCATGCTCATGAACTTTCCCCGCCACAACAAAATGAAGGGCATGGGGCAGATTGTGAGCTGGAGCGTGCGCGATGAATCATTGCATTGCGAGTCCGTCATCCGCCTCTATCACGAATGGGCGCGCGAGACAGGCGCCGTCACCAAAGCCGTAGGCGATGATATTATTGACGTGGGTAAAACCATGGTGAGCATGGAAGACAAATTCATCGAACTCGCCTTCGAGATGGGCGATGTGCAGGGCATGACCCCCGCCGACATCAGCAACTATGTGCGCTATATTTGTGACTGGCGCTTAACCCAGCTAAAACTCACACCGCAATATGGCTATTTTGTGGGCAAAGACGGCGAATATGAGCAAAAACAATCCCACCCCCTGCCGTGGCTCACCGCCATGCTAAACGGGGTAGAACACGCCAACTTCTTTGAAGCCCGCAGCACCGAATATTCCAAAGGTGCCACCAAAGGCGACTGGCACGGCGAAGGCGGTGTTTGGGCGAGCTTTGATAAGGTGAAGCGGGTGGGGTGAGATGTTGGAGCTTTTGCAGGCTATTCCAGCTTGGTTAGGTAGTGCCATTTGTTTAGGCATTGGCTGGTTTGCTAAAGCTCGTTGGGATTTTTGGAAAAACAGGTGGTTACCCTATGAGCAGGACAGGGTTAGATACAATTACATCATGGAAGGCATATCATTTGTAGTAATTGATTGTTTCGCTAAAAAGCTGCCTGCGAAAAACTTTTCGCATGCCATATTATGTGATCATTTGTATACTGCGTCTGCATTTATGCAAGAGGCTCCTTACGTAAAGAAACCTTACCTTGATAGTAAGCTAGCTGTTTTTGAGGCGCAGCTTTATAACTGCTTATTAGAGCTAGAAAGTATTTATCCAATGATTACTGCTCCTGGCATGTTTGGACATTCCGATGATGAAGCCATAAGGAGAGGTGATGCACTTAAAATTGCTTATGAGAAATATCGCAATTATGGCAACAAGCTTTTTGCCAAGAAAATAAAATAGTAAAATAACCCATCTTGACCCCACCCCCCAATTTCCGCTACTTCTGTAATCCACATATCGCAACCACAGGAGCATTTCCATGAAAACCAAAGCCGCTATTGCCATCAAAGCCGGCGCACCGCGTGAAATTGAAATGGTCGACCTTTCGGGGCCACAAGAGGGCGAGGTGCTGATTGAGATGAAGGCTACCGGCGTGTGCCATACCGATGCGTTTACGCTGTCGGGCGATGACCCAGAGGGGGCATTTCCCGCCATCCTCGGCCATGAAGGCGCAGGCATTGTGCGCGAGGTC